>CAYGPA010000508.1:0-4007 GCA_964351535.1 uncultured Planctomycetaceae bacterium | reverse complement strand
ACGCGTCGAGCCAGTGGGCATAGCGCGTCAGCCGCTCGAGCTCGGCTCGGCGCGCCGGGTCTCCGTGGCTCACGACGACACTCGCTCCGCGCGCTCGGCGTCGATGGAGCTGTCGAGGAAGGGGCGCACCGGGAAGATCATGGGGGCTGCGGGTCCGGCGCCATGGACCGGGGAGCGCGGGACCGGAGAGTCCGCGGGGACCGTACCGCCCGAAGGCGGCTGGAGGCCACGGGTTGGCAAGTCCCGTGCCGCCCAAGGACGGGGTTGACGGGCCCGCAAGAATATGTAGCCTATTGGTTACTTATGAGCTCGGACGCCCAGGGAGCCGTTTTCGCAGCCCTCTCGAGCGAGGTCCGACGCCGCATTCTGGACATCGTCAAGGACCGACCCGGGTGCAACGTGAACCACGTCGCCAGCCACTTCGACATCAGCCGGATCTCCGTCATGAAGCACCTGCGGGTGCTCGAGGCGGCGGGGCTGATCCTGTCGGAGAAGAACGGCCGCGACCGCGAGCTCTACTTCAACGCCGTGCCCATCCAGCAAATCCACGATCGCTGGACGACCGAGTACAGCGCGCTCTGGGCGGCGCAGATGACGCGCATCAAGTACCGAGTCGAATCCAAACGGAAGAAACGCAAGGGGAAGAACGATGCCTGATCCGGGGAAAGAAGTGTTCGAGGTCCTGATCCGCGGCTCGATCGAGGACGTGTGGCACGAGATCACGAAGACGGACGAGGTGCAGGGCGCGATGTTCAACACGCAGCTGCACACCGACGGCCTCGCGCCCGGCGGTCAGATCCGCATGCGCACCAGGAACGGCAAGTACACGGGCGTTGTCGGCGAGATCCTCGAGTTCGACCCGCCGCACCGCTACGCGCACACCTTCAAGTTCACCAACTTCGACGACCCGCCGTGCAAGGTGGTCATGGACTTGAAGGAGGAAGCGGACGGTCAGGTGCGCTTCACGATGACGCTGCTCGACCTTCCCGCGGGCACGAAGACCGCCAAGCAGATGAAGCAGGGCGGCGCGATGATCGTCAAGACCCTGAAGTCGATCGTCGAGACCGGCAAGCTGCCGGGCGGAACGAAGGTGCTCTACACGATGTTCAAGCTGTTCGAGCCGCTCTCGCCGAAGAGCACGCTCAGCGAGAACTGGCCACTCACCCCCCTCGACGAGCTCCTGGCAAGGCGCTGAAAGGACCACGACATGGCTTCACCCGAAGAGATGGCCGCCGCGATGGTGGCCAACATGAAGAACAAGACGGGCAAGACTCTCGAGCAGTGGCTGAAGCTCGCGGCGAAGAGCAAGCTGCAAAAGCACGGCGAGCTCGTGAAGCACCTGAAGAGCGAGCACGGCCTGACGCACGGCTATGCCAATCTCGTCGCACACCACCACCTGAAGCCCGCGGCCGAAGGAGGCGAAGAGGACCTCGTCGCCGCGCAGTACGCGGGCAAGAAGGCCGACCTGCGCCCGATCTACGAGACCTTGATCCAGGCCGTGACGAAGCTCGGCAAGGACGTCGAGGTGGCCCCCAAGAAGACCTACGTCAGCCTCCGGCGAAACAAGCAGTTCGCCCTGATCCAGCCCTCGACCGCGACGCGCATCGACGTCGGAATCAACCTGAAGGGCGTCGAGCCCGACGGACGCCTGGAGGCCTCCGGCAGCTTCAACCAGATGGTCACACACCGCGTGCGGGTGACCACGGCGAAGGAAGTCGATGCGCGACTGAAGCGCTGGCTGAAGCAGGCGTACGAGGCCTCCTGAGCGCCGGGTACGCTGCGCGCCACTCTCTTGCGCCGCGCACGCCGTGCGCCACGCAAGAGAGTGGGCCCTGCCCGCGCGAACACGCCGCACGGACAGGGCCCGACCCCGGGGGGGGGTGGCCGTCAGGGCAGAATCGTGAACCGCAGCGCATCCGTCAGGGAGTCGCCGAAGCCCGCCGGGTCGGCGGGGTCGCGCTGGCGCCACTGCGCGAACGCGCGCGCGCCGACGGTCAGGCCGGGGTTCGTGCCGCTCTGGATGATCGCGTTGAAGTCGCGCGTCAGCACACCGGAGCAGGGCGGTGCACCGGCCTGCTTCGCCGCCTTGGCGGCGGTGCGGAAGAACGGGGTCTTCACGCACAGCTTGCCGCCGTGGAAGTCGAGGTTCGACTTGCTGAAGCTGTAGATCAGGATTCCAGCCTCGTTCGGAACGGCGTCGTGCGCCGAGATCTGGAACGCGCTCGGGTTCGAGGCGCTGGGGGCCCCCGTGAACTGAACGAACGGCACGCACCCGACCGAGTTGACCTTGCCGCTGCAGTAGCGGACCGGGCCGGAGTCGAAAGGAATCGCGCCCATGTCGGCGCGCGTTCCGTCGGGGTCCAGGGGCGACGCCGGATCGCCCGCGTCGATGCACGGCGACCCGGCCGTCAGGCTCCAGTCGCCGCCTGCCGCGTCCGCGAAGAGCGGGTCGAGGTCGATGTTCCCGATGCCCACGGCTCCGCCCTCGACGTCGCTGTAGGAAACCGTCCCGGCGTTGACGACGTCCACGTCGTCGTTGCCCCAGACGATCGAGTTCGTGATGACCGCGGGACCGTATACACCGCCGCCCGAGATGCTCGAGCCCGTGAGCTGGTTGCCCGTGACGGTGCAGTGGGTCAGCGTCGTGCCCGCGGCCTCGACGAAGACCCCGCCACCCAGGCCGGCGAACACGCCGCCCGTGGCGAGGTTGCCCGCGATCACGCAGCGCTCGATCTGAGCGTTGACGGTCGAGTCGACGTGGATGCCGCCGGAGCGACTCCCGGCCAGGACCGCGCGGTTGCCCGTCACGACACAGTCCCGCATCACGACGGATCCGCCGACCAGGTACAGGCCGCCGCCGTAGGCGCTGGTCGAGGTGTTGTCGGCGATGACGCAGGAGTCCATCTGCGGTGCGCCGTAGACGCCGCCGCCGTGGGTCAAACTGCTCGTGTTGTTGCGGATCTCGCAGCGCAGGAGAATCGGGCTGCCGTGCACTCCGCCACCGAAGCGTCCCGAGTTGTTGCGGATGATGCAGTCCTCGATCGTGGGCGTGGCGCCGACACCGGCGATGATTCCGCTACCGACCGGGTTGCCGGCGCCGCCGGTCACCGTGAGCCCGCGCAGGATCGACGCGGGACCCTCGGCGCCGGCGAAGGTGACGGCCGAGCCCGCGAAGTTCGCGTCGAGGATGGTGACGTCGGCCCCCTGAAGGCCGACGACCTCGATCGCCTTGCCCAGGAAGTCGAGCTGCTCGAAGTACGTACCGGGCGAGACCAGCACGCGATCGCCGTCGACTGCGGCGTCGATGGCCGTCTGGATGCTCTGTCCTGGACCGACGGGAATGTCGATCGCGAGCGCGGGCCCCGCGAGCGCGACGAGAGCGAGGAGGTGGATCTTCATGAATTTGTCCGTCGTGGGGGGGAGAGGAGAGATCGGCTGGACCTTTCGTGAGGTCCTTCGTACCTCGCCTCACACGCGACGTGTCGTGAACGGTTCGTAATGCGCGGCGGCTGCGCTGCGGGTGCAGGCCGCACACGAGGCGCGCGTACGTCGATGTGCGCACGGGTGGCGGACGTTCTCGCGTCGTGCCGCGCTTCTCGATTAAGAGGCGTTAACCGCCGCCGTCGCGAGAAGCGCTTACGCTCGGGACTTCGAACGACGCCGCCACTCCCTCCGAGCATCACCATGCAGCGAAACTACGCTCCCTTCTCGCTCTCTTGCCTTGCACGCAGAGCTCTCGCGGTTCTCTCGCTCTCCGCGTTCGCTGCGGCCGCGCCGCAGGGTTGGGAGAGCTTCGGCACGTTTCCCGACGCGACCGTCGGCCGCACGGGCGCGGTCGGCGTCGTGCACGCGGGCGACCTCTACGTGCTCGGCGGTCGGCCGCTGCGCTTCGAGGACGACATCCCGGTCGGGGAGCCGGAGCGCGGAGCGGCCGACGTCTACCGCGCCGGCGGCACGGCGTGGGAGCTCTCGAAGGAGTTCGACGGCATGCTGGACCGCATGGGCGC
>CAYGPA010000507.1:0-4013 GCA_964351535.1 uncultured Planctomycetaceae bacterium | reverse complement strand
GCCGAGTTCTCGCGCGAGGAAGGTCTGCGTGCGCACGGCCTCGTAGCCGAGCTTGCGGCGTCCGATGCGCCACGCGCGCTCGACCGGCCAGCCGTAGTGCACGAGGTCCTTCTGCGGACCTCCGTACTCGTCGAAGAAGCCCTTGGCCGTGCGTACGAAGAGGCCGCCGCCGCGATGGTCGGGGTGCGCCATCGAGTCGACGATCTGCGCGAAGACGCGCTCCTCCCCCGCGATCCACACGCGGCTCGGCAGCGCCGCGTACTGCGCGACGACGCGGTCGCCGGCGAGCGCCACGTGCGCGCGCGTGCCGGCCGGGTTGTCGACGAAGGCCCAGCGCCACTCCGCGGGCGTGCGGCTCGCGCCGAACACCTCGTGGAACGTCCGCAGCACGGCGGTCTCGTCCTCGGGCCGCAGCGGCCGGATGTCGACGTCCGCACTCACGCGAGGTCCGTGTCGCCGAGGGTGTAGTACCAGCTGCGACGCAGCCAGGGGAACTCGATCCGCCGCGCGTAGCTGCGTCCCACGAGCACGTACTGCGTGCCGCGTGCGCGGAAGCCGGCGCGCTGGAAGTCCAGCCACTCGGGCGCGGTCTCCGGGAAGACGGCGACGAGCTCCGCGCGGTCCGCGTCGGCCGCCGCCGCCGCGAGCCAGTCGAGCAGCGCCGCGGCGGCCGCGTCCTCGCCCTGTCCGACCGCGAAGTCGGCGACGAGGAGCCCGTCGCGGCCGTCGAACGTCCCGGGTCGGCACGCGGCGAGGCCCGCGAGGCCGCGGCTCGTGCGCGCGACGGCGAGGCGGTAGGTGTGCCGCGGGTCGTCCTCGAAGCGCCAGGCGAGCTGCGCCCGGTCGCGGACCGCGACCGCCCCGCGCTCGCGGCCCAGCCGCTCGGAGAGCGCGTCGAGCTCGTCGGGGAAGCGCGCCACCTCCTCCACACGCACGTCCGCCGCCCCGGCCCGAGGGATGCCGGGCCGCACGTCGTCCGGCGCGGCGAAGAGCGCGAGCTGCGTGCGGATCAGCTCGTAGTCGAGGTATCTCCGCCCGATGCGCCAGGCCGCGGGGACCGGCAGCCCCCACATCACGAGGTCGCGGTCGGGCGCGTCCCCACCGAAGTGCTCCGCGTAGGGCCTGCCCGTCAGGACGAAGGCGCCGGGACGCTTCAGCCCCGCGCGCGGACCGAGATCGGTCATCGAGTCCACCGACTGGCTGAAGTTCGCGCGCTCGCCCTGCACCCACATGCGCTGCCCGAGGCCCGCGTACTGGCTGACGACGGCGCCCTCCTCGTCCAGCGCGAGCCAGATGCGCGACCCCGACGGGTTCCGCTGGTAGAGCCAGCGCCAGGTCGCGAGGTCGCGCGGCACGAAACCCGGATCGACGGCTGCGAACACGCGGTTGAACGTCGCGAGGATCCGCTCCTCGTCCCCGGGGCGGTATTCGCGGATCGTGAGCGCGCTGCGGTCGGTCAACGGGGGTCGGAGATGGCGGGAGCGCATGGGAATCGAACCCACCGGCCTCGCTGTTCACGAAGCCCGACCGGCTTTGAAGACCGGGCGGCACACCAGCACCGATCCGCTCCCGCGCGGACGGGCAGTCTACCGCGCGGCCCGGAGCCGGGACACCTTCAGCGGGTCGCCGGCCGGCTACGCCCGCGCGTCGGGAAGCAGCCGGCCCGGAGCGCCCGAGCCCAGGCCGCCCGGGACCCCGCCGGACCAGCGACGAACGCGCCACTCGCCGCGCTCGCGTCCCAGCAGGCCGCACGAGAACGCGACGCCGCCGGGGAGGTCGTCGAAGCCCTCCGGCAGCCGCAGGCGCAGACCGCGCCCGCCGTACTTGGTGTAGCCGTCGAGGTGGCACACCACGCTCGGTTCCTCGAGGTCGCCCGCGTGCTCGAGCGCCACGAAGAGCCAGGGCCCTCCTCGGCGCACCGTCATCGTCGCGTCCGCGTCGTCGGGACGCTCGCGAACCAGCGTCACGCGCCGCGCCTCGCCCGAGACCACGAGCTCGCGCACGCGCACCAGCGGCGCGTCGAGCGTGAGCCTTCCGGCGGCGCGACCCGGGCCGGACTCCCAGAGGAAGGTCACGGCGACGCAGGGATCCCCGCCGACGCGCCAGGAGCCGCCCGCGAGGCCGAAGACGTGCACGAAACTCCGCCCCGGATCGAGCGCGATGCCGAGCGGCAGTCCCGCGACCTCGAAGGCGCCGCGGCGCACGCGCAGCTCGACGGCCGCGCGCACCGGGAACGGAAACGGGTTGCGCAGCCGCAGGCGCGGGTGCCAGCGGCCGGCCCACTCGCCGCGGCCGCGGACCAGCTCGCTGGAGGGCTCCAGCACGAGGCCCGGGACCTCGAGCGGGTAGGGACCGTCGTAGCCCGGAGCCAGCGCACAGAGCGCGCGCACCGCGAGCGCGCGGTGGATCTCGTTGGTGTGGAACCCGAACAGCGGCCAGCGGCACGCGTCCAGCAGGTCGTTCGGGTCGTCGACGGCGCGCCCCCAGCGCTCGCAGTCCCACGCCGGCCCGTCGACGAGCCCGCGCCAGGCGCGCACCGGCGCGGCGCAGGCCGCCACGCGCTCGTCGCGCACGAAGCGGCGCAGCTCGTCGTCGGGGCGCGTGACGAGCAGCATGGGCACGAGCCCGCGGTCGCGCAGCTCGAGGCAGGCGTCGCGGCGCGCCGTCGCGACGCGGGCAGAGATCCTCGGGTGGCCGCGCAGCGCGCGCTCGACCTCGGCGAGCAGGTCGGGCTCCTTCATCTCGACGATGTGCATCGGCCGCGATCCGGGCTCGCGTCCGAGCAGCGGCAGCGCCTCGTCGAGCAGCGGCAGGGGCTCGCCCGCGAAGCGTCGGTCGAACCACGAGCCGGCATCCAGGCCGTGCAGCTCGGGCAGCGTGCGCTCGCGCAGCGGGCCGTGCGCGTCGGTCGTGCGGTCGAGGCGCGCGTCGTGCAGCAACACCGCCTCCCCGCTGGCGCAGCCGCGCACGTCGTACTCGACGCCGTCCAGACCGAGCTCGACGGCGCGGCGCAGGCTCGCGAGCGTGTTCTCGGGGGCCTCGAGCGGCGCTCCGGTGTGCCCGAGGATCCACGGCGGCCCGCCGATGGCGCGCGCGGTGTCGTCCTGCTCTTCGGACTCCTCGCCGTCCAGCTCGTCCCGCGGGCCGAAGCTCACGTCGCGTCGGCCCGCGGGACGAGCTGAACGGCGACGTCGCCGCGCTCGACGCAGCGCGCGACGCGGTGCACGGGTAGGTCGCGCGCGGCGAGCTCGCGCTCGAGGTCCGCGGCCCGCTCGGGCGGCACGAAGATCAGCAAACCACCGGAGGTCTCCGCGTCGAAGAGCAGGTTCACGCGCGCCTCCTCGAGGCCCGCCGCCAGCTCCACCTCGTCCGCCAGGCCCGTTCGGCCGCGCTTGGCCCCGCCCGAGAAGATCCCGCGCCTGGCGATCTCGAGCGCGCCGGGAAAGAGCGGTACGTCGTCGAGCGCGATGCGCACGGTCACGTCGCTGCCGACGGCCACGTTGCGCGTGTGCCCCATCAGCCCGAAGCCCGTGACGTCCGTGCAGGCGTGCGCGCCGACGGCGTTCATGGCCTCCGCCGCGCGCGCGTTCAGCGTCGCCATCTGCTCGGCCGCGGGGAGCAGCTCGTCCCACGAGAGCTCGCCGCGCTTGGCCGCGGTCGTCAGTCCGCCCATGCCGACGGGCTTGGTCAGGTACGCGACGTCCCCCGCGCGCGCCCCCGCGTTCGAGGCCACGCGGTCGGGATCGACGAGCCCCGAGATCGCGAATCCGAACTGCACCCCGTCCTCGACCGTGTGTCCGCCGGCGAGGACCGTCCCGGCCTCCCGCAGCTTCGCCATGGCGCCCTCGAAGATGCGTCCGATCCACTCCTCGCGGAAGTCGGCGGGGAAGCTCGCGAGGCTCAGGGCACTGATCGGCCGGCCCCCCATCGCGTAGAGGTCGGACGGGGCGTACGCGGCCGCGATCGCGCCGTAGAACTACGGGCCGTAGACGACAGGCGGGAAGAAGTCGACA
>CAYGPA010000506.1:0-4024 GCA_964351535.1 uncultured Planctomycetaceae bacterium | reverse complement strand
GGTGCCGCACCGGAGTGGAGGACGCGGGTCTGGCGCTGGATGACTTTTTCAACGGATGGGGTGAGAAGGCCGGCCTCCTGGCGCAGTCGCCAATCGACGCTGCATGCTTGGGAGGTCCTATCACCCCAAGAAACGGAGGCCGACCGTGCAGCATTCTAACCCCGCGCCCGCCCTGACTCTCGGACTCGACCTCGGCGACCGCCGGAGCAACTGGTGCCTGATCAGCGACAGAGGGGACATCCTGGAAGAGGATCGGGTCTCCACGACGAGGGAATCGCTGGCGAGCCTGTTCGATCGGCTGGAGCCGTGTCGCATCGTCATCGAGGCGTGTGGTCACGTGCACTGGATCGCGAACGTCGTCGAGGAGCACGGACACGAGGTCATCGTGGCCAATCCTCGCGAGGTGCGATTGATCTCGAAGAGTGGCCGCAAGAACGACCGCAACGATGCTCGTACGTTGGCCAGGCTCGGCCGCGTCGATCCGGAGCTTCTGCGCCCGATCAAGCTGCGCGGCGAGGGCTGCCGAGCCACTCGCGCACTGCTCCACGCTCGCGATCAGTTGGTCCGCATGCGCACCAAGCTCATCACCTTCACGCGCGGCCAGGTCAAGTCCTTCGGAGGACGGGTACCCGCTTGCTCGGCGGAATCCTTCCACAAGCGAGCTGGCGCCTACGTCCCCGAGCCCCTGCGCGATGTCATCGGCCCCATGCTCGAGGTCCTCACGCAGCTCGAAGTACGGATCCGGACCTTCGACAAGGAGATCGAGCGCATCTCCCAGGAGCGCCACCCCGAGACCCGAATCCTGCGGCAGGTGAGGGGGGTGGGACCCGTCTTGGCACTGGCCTACGCCGCCACGATCGAGGACCCGGGGCGCTTCTCGTCGTCGCGAACCGTCGGCAACTACGTCGGGCTGGCCCCCAAGCTGTACGACTCGGGCGCCAAGACGCCCGAGCTGCGCATCTCCAAGTGCGGCGATCGACACCTCAGACGCCTGCTCGTGAATGCAGCTTCTTACATCCTTGGACCCTTCGGCGGAGACAGCGACCTGCGGCGCTATGGGGAGCGCATCGCCCGCAGCGGGTCCCAGCGCGACAAGGCTCGCGCTCGCATCGCCGTCGCGCGCAAGCTGGCTTGCTTGCTCCATCACCTCTGGCGCACGGGCAGCGTCTGGGACCCCAACTACGCTGCCGCTCACTGAACGACTCCCATCCATGGCCTCGACGACCGACACTGACCACGTCTCAACCCGCCCGGTCCCGGGGACTGCGCTAGCAGCCCTGAGCCTCGAGCTCGCTCTACCGATGGCAGCCCCGACCGGACGGACCCCCTCATGCACCGGGGTCATGCAAGACCCCACCAAGAGTGCGAACAGACGCCTGCGGGTAGAGACACCCCTCGGAACCGCGTCGCCAAGGCGAACCAGAAACTGTCACCAACGACTTGACCCAAAGGCCCTTCTCACAGAGGGCTGCTAGGTCCGACCCAGGGCGAGGTCGCGGGCCGGCGCCTCGGCGCCGGACTCGTCGAAGGCCTCGACGGGCGGGCACGTGCAGATCAGGTGGCGATCGCCGTAGCCGTTGTCCACGCGCGCCACGGCCGGCCAGAACTTGCGCTCGCGCACCCACGGCAGGGGATAGGCCGCCTGCTCGCGCGGATAGGCGTGTTCCCACGTGTCGGCGGTGACGTGCGCCGCGGTGTGCGGTGCGTGCTGCAGCGGGTTGTCGACGCGGTCCAGCTCGCCGGACTCGATGCTCGCGATCTCCGCGCGGATCGCGATCAGCGCATCGCACAGGCGGTCGAGCTCCTCGCGCGTCTCGCTCTCGGTGGGCTCGATCATCAGCGTGCCGCCGACCGGGAACGACATCGTGGGAGAGTGGAAGCCGAAGTCCATGAGCCGCTTGGCCACGTCCTCGACCAGGATCCCCGCCGTGCGCTCGAAGGGGCGCAGGTCGATGATGAACTCGTGCGCCACGCGCCCGTTGTCGCCGCGATAGAGGATCGGGAAGTGAGGCGCGAGGCGATGCGCCATGTAGTTCGCGTTCAGGATCGCGACCTCGGTCGCGCGGCGCAGTCCGGCGGCGCCCATCATCGCGATGTAGGCCCACGAGATCGTCAGGATGCTGGGGCTGCCCCACGGCGCGGCCGACACCGCGCCCACGGCGTCCGCACCGCCGACCGACACGAGCGGGTGCCCGGGCAGGAAGCGCTTCAGGTGCTCGCGCACGCCGATCGGACCCATGCCGGGACCGCCGCCGCCGTGCGGGATGCAGAACGTCTTGTGCAGGTTCAGGTGGCACACGTCCGCGCCGAAGTCCCCGGGCCGGCACACGCCCACCTGTGCGTTCAGGTTGGCGCCGTCCATGTAGACCTGCCCGCCGTTCTCGTGCACGACGTCGCAGACCTCGACGATGGCCTCCTCGAACACGCCGTGCGTCGAGGGGTACGTGACCATGAGCGCCGCGAGCGTGTCGCGGTGCCGCTCGGCCTTGGCGCGCAGGTCGGCGACGTCGATGTTGCCGTCCGCGTCACAGGCCACCCCGACGACCTTCATGCCGGCCATCACGGCGCTGGCCGGATTCGTGCCGTGGGCGGAGACCGGGATCAGGCAGACGTCGCGGCCGTCGTCGCCGCGCTCGCGGTGGTACGCGCGGATGACGAGCAGACCGGAGTACTCGCCCTGGGAGCCCGCGTTGGGCTGCAGCGAGATGGCGTCGAATCCGGTGATCTCGGCCAGGGCGGCCTCGAGGCGCTGGAAGAGCTCGGTGTAGCCCGCGGCCTGGTCCAGCGGCGCGAAGGGGTGCAGGCCCCCGAACTCGGGCCACGTGACCGGCAGCATCTCCGTCGTCGCGTTGAGCTTCATCGTGCACGAGCCCAGCGGGATCATCGAGTGCGTCAGCGACAGGTCGCGGCCCTGCAGGCGGTAGATGTAGCGCAGCAGCTCGTGCTCGGAGCGGTAGCGGTGGAAGACCTCGTGCTCGAGGTAGTTCGACGTGCGCGCGTGCGGGGCGGAAACCCCGGCGTCGATCTGCTGCGACAGCGCCGCGACCTGCCCCGCGTCGGCACCGAGCACCTCCAGCAGGTTTCCGACGTCGTCGATCGACGTCGTCTCGTCGACGGCGATGCCGACGCCGCCGTCGGCATCGAAGAGCCGCAGGTTGTAGCCGCGCCCGCAGGCTTCGGCGACCGCGCGCTCGGCGTCGGCGCGGGCCATCGGGAGGCGCAGGGTGTCGAAGAAGACCTCGTGCGCGACGTCGCGCCCCGCGGCGCGCAGGCCCGCCGCGAGGAGCTTCGCCAGGCCGTGCGTGCGCTGCGCGATGCGCCGCAGACCCTCGGGCCCGTGGTAGACCGCGTAGAAGCCCGACATGATCGCGAGCAGCACCTGCGCCGTGCAGATGTTGCTGGTGGCCTTGTCGCGGCGGATGTGCTGTTCGCGCGTTTGCAGCGCCATGCGCAGCGCGGGCCCGTCGTTCGCGTCCTTCGAGAGCCCGATGATGCGCCCCGGGATCAGTCGCTTGAACTCGTCGCGCGTCGCCAGGAACGCCGCGTGCGGCCCGCCGAAGCCAAGCGGCACGCCGAAGCGCTGCGCGGAGCCCACGACGACGTCCGCGCCGAACTCTCCGGGCGCGCGCAGCAGCGTCAGGGACAGCAGGTCGGCTGCGACGACGAGCAGGGCGCCCGCGGCGTGGAGACGCTCCGCGAGCGGAGCGTAGTCGCGCACCTCGCCGTCGCTCGCCGGATACTGCACCAGGGCGCCGACGAGCTCGGTGCCGTCGAAGTCGAACGTGTCCTCGTCGCCGACGTGCAACGGCACGCCCGCGCTCTCGGTGCGCGTGCGCACGACCGCGATCGTCTGCGGGTGGCAGCGCTGCGAGACGAAGAAGCCCGACTGCTTTCCGCGCGCGACCGCGTGGCACATGTGCATGGCCTCCGCCGCCGCCGTCGCCTCGTCGAGCAGTGACGCGTTCGCGAGCGGCAGCGCGCAGAGGTCGGAGACCATCGTCTGGAAGTTCAGCAGCGCCTCGAG
>CAYGPA010000505.1:0-4033 GCA_964351535.1 uncultured Planctomycetaceae bacterium | reverse complement strand
TCGGCGCGCAGCGTGTCGATCGTGATCAAGACGACGCTGGGACCGCGGGCGGGTGCCGGAGCGGGTACACACGACGCGGCGAAGCCGGCCACGAGGACGGCGGGGAGCAATCTCGAGAGGAGAATGGAGGAGCCCATGGGGGAGCGAGCCTCGCGGCCGAGATCTGGCACGGGCGGAGGAGCCCGCGCGGCTCGATCCGTGCCGGGTAGCCGCTGCGCCGGGAGACCTACAAGCATGCCCCGTCCGCGGCGGTTTGGCAGGGGCGATTCGCAGAACCCGGGCTAGCGTCTCGGGATCGATCCCGCGCGGAGTCAGCAGCGCGCCCGACCCGCGCCCGCGCACGGGCTCCCACGACCTGGTCGTCGGACCGGGGTACGAGTTCTCCGGCAGCGGTGGTCTGGTCATCGGCCAGCGCAACCGTACGCGCGAAATCTACGGGGTCGCTGTGGGACAGGACACTCGCGTCGAGGACCGCTGAGCCCGCGTCGGCTCGAGTTGGCTCGCGCCCGACCAGGGACTCCTTGCGAAGCGTGCATGTAAGGGTGCGCCTCGCGAGGAGTCTCACGTCAGGTCCAACCTCTTTCCAAGACCCGGCTCGGCGAGGCCGAGCCCCTGAACCGGAGACGAACACGATGCGCAAGTCGAGTCCTTTGATCGCGATGGTGGGAACCGTGCTGTTGTTGAGCTGTGCGGTGGTGACCGCGCGCGCTTCCAGGGCCGCTCCGTCGGCCGCCAACCAGGTGGCGAGCGGCGACCGCGCGGTCGTCTTCGAGGAGGACGGCAAGCTCCTGCGTCCGCGCGGCTACCGCTCGTGGACCTACGTCGGCGCGCCGCTGACGCCCAACGACATGAACGACGGCAAGGCCGCGTTCCCCGAGTTCCACAGCGTCTACGTGGACCCGATCAGCTACGAGGCCTACAAGCGCGACGGCAAGTGGCGCGACGGCACGATCGTCGTGAAGGAGCTCGTGTCCGTCGGCACCAAGGCCTCGACGAGCGGTCGCGGCTACTTCATGGGCGACTTCCTCGGCCTCGAGGCGATGGTGAAGAGCTCCGCGCGCTTCCCCGACGAGCCCGGCAACTGGGGCTTCTTCCGCTTCACCGACGAGGAGGGCGGGCCGGTGCACAAGAAGGCCAGCGCGCTACCGACGACCTCGTGCGCGAGCTGCCACCAGGCCTCGGCCCAGGACGACATGGTGTTCACGCAGCACTACCCGGTGCTGCGCGCGGCCAAGGGCTTCGGGGTCGGCAGCCCCGAGGACTCCTGAGCACCGAGCGGCGCGAGCCAGGACTCCGAGCATCGCCATGGAAGAGCTCATCGACGTCGCGGGCGACCCCCAGCGGATGCACGCGGCCCTCGTCCACCTTCCCGTAGCCGGCGCGCTGCTCGGAGTCCCGCTCGTGGCGGCGCTCGCTGCCACCGGGGGTCGCAACCGGACGCTGCGGTGGAGCGTGGTCGGACTGTACGTCGCGCTCGCGCTCGTCGCCGTCGCCGCGGTGAACACCGGCGCGGGCGCCAAGGCGGAGCTGGGCGAGGTGGCGGTCGCCGCGCGTGCGCTCGTCGAGCGCCACGAGCACCTGGCGCGGCGCGTCTGGATCGTGGCCCTGCTCCCCGCCGGCGCGACTTTCGGCCTGGCATCGCGCTGGGCGTCGGCACGCCGCGCGGCCCTCGCGGCGTGCAGCCTCGGAGCCCTCGCGTGTGCGGGCTGGGTCGGCATCGTGGGCCACCTCGGCGGAACGGCGGTCTACGCGTACGGCGCGGGCACGCCGCATCCGGTCGTGGACTCCGGCGAGGATTCCGGCGACGGGGCGCCGGCCGACGGCAGCCGGGCAGTGCCGGGCGACCCGCGCGCGGTGCACTTCCGAGAAGTCGTCCGCCCGCTGCTCGCCGGGACCTGCATGGGCTGCCACGGCCCCGGTTCGTTCGCGGCCGGGGGACTCGACCTCACGTCGATGAGGACGCTGCTCGAGGGCGGCTCGCGCGGGCCCGCGGTCGTGCCGGGAGACGCCGAGGCCAGCCTGCTCCTCCAGGCAGTCGCCGGAACGCACGCCGAGCTGCGCATGCCCCAGGGCCGTCCGGCGCTGGAGCCGCGGCAGGTGGACGCCCTGCGGACCTGGATCGAGCAGGGCGCCGTCTGGGCCGCCGAGTAGGGCCGCGCGATGCTCCTGTGGGTACTCGGTGCTCTGCTGCTCCTCGTCCTCGGAGCCGCCGCCGTGGGTCTCGCGCGGGGGATCCTCACCAGCCTGCTGGCGCTGCACGGACTGGCGGAGGAGTGAGCGCGGCCGGGCTCGCGATCGCGTCTACGCGCCGGCCAGCGTCGACTGGAACTGCTCGGCCACGGCGGCCGTGAACTCCGTCGTCGAGAGCGTGCCGCCGATGTCGGCCGTGCTGCGGCCGGCCTCGATGGCGTCGAGGACCGACCGGCGCAGCGTGCGCCCCGCCTCGTGCTCGCCGACGTGGCGCAGCAGCGACGCGAAGGCGAACAGCGCGGCCGTCGGATTGCAGATGTCCTTGCCCGCGATGTCGGGCGCCGTCCCGCCGGCGGGGTCGAACATGGCCAGGCGGATGACGCCGTTGTCCTCGAACGCGTAGGAGCTCGAGTCGCCGAGTCCGACGGAGCCGATCAGGCCGCAGCACATGTCGGACAGGAAGTCGCCGTACTCGTTCGGGCACACGATGACCTGGTAGCGGTCGGGGTTCACGATGATGTTCGCGAGCAGCGCGTCGAAGAGCTCCTGGCGGTAGGGGATGCCGGGGTAGTCCTTCGAGACGTTCTGCACGGCCTCCTCGAACAGGCCGTCGGTCGCGGACTGGATCGTCCACTTGCTGGTCGACACGACGCCGCCCTGGCGCAGCATCGCGAGCTTGAACGCGAAGCGCCCCGCGTGGCGCGCGGGGAGGCGCTCGATCACGCGCAGGGACACGGCGGTGTCCGGCCCGATGCGGCGGCCGGCGTCCTCGTACGTGCCGCCCGTTCCGATGCGCACGATGTCGACGTCGAGCTTCTGCTTGAAGTTCGTCACGATGCCGGGGATCGACGTCACCGGGCGGTGGATCACCGCGAAGGCGCACAGCTCGCGCAGGACCTTGTTCGGGCTCTCGCCGCCGGGATCGGTGGTCGTCGGGTACTTGATCGCGACGCCCGTCGAGTTCATCTGGGCGTGGGCGCGGTCGTAGACGGCGTGCCCCTCGCGCTGGCGGTTCTCGAGCGAGAGGTCCACGGGCACGAACTCGATGCCGCAGGGCAGCGTCTCGGCGATGGTGTGGACGCTCTGGGAGAGCTCGGCGGAGATGCCGTCTCCGAGCAGCTCGACGACGCGATAGGTCTTGGCCATGGGGGTGTGTCCTCGGGACGAAAGGGCAAATAGGATAGCGGCGCCCGCTCATGACTTCCCGCCTGCGAGCCCATCTCTTTGCGCTGCTGGCGCTCTCGGTGTCCGTGGCGGGGGTCGCGAGTGCCCAGGACGGCGAGCCGGTCCTGCTCGTCGACCTGCTCGACAACGGCGACTTCGCCGAGCCGGTGCCCACGCACGCACCGGAGGCCGTGCCGTGGTGGCGGGTCAGGACGGGAGCGGTCGAGCTCGTCCTCGACGCGAGTGCGCCGCGACTCGCGACCGGTCCGGGAGCGTCCGTCGTGCAGCCCGTCGCCGGCTTCGCGCCGCTGGCCGGGGGCGTGGCCGTCCGCGGCCATGCGCGCGGCCCCGGCCGGCTGCTGATCCGCTCGGGACGCCGCGTCGTGCCGTTCGAGGTCGACGGCGCGTTCGAGGTCGCCGGTTCCGAGCTGGCCTCGATCCACGGAGAGGGCGCGATGCCGCGCTTCGAGCTCGAGCTGACCACGCCCGCGGGTCCGGCAGGCCCGTCCACGGACTGGAGCGCGCTCTCCTTCGTCGTCCCGCTGCCGTGCCCGTCGCCGCCCGACCTGCGCACCGAGATCGTCGCGCGCCTCGACGAGGCCTTCGGCACGTGGCTCGCGAACGGCCTCGACGAGGAGGGGCCGGTCGCGACCGGCTTCGCGTGCCACGCGTTCGACGT
>CAYGPA010000504.1:0-4037 GCA_964351535.1 uncultured Planctomycetaceae bacterium | reverse complement strand
TGCGGTTGTACGCGCCGCTGCGCGCCACGCCGGCGCGGAACAGGTCGCAGTGCGCGAGCAGGTTGGCGGTCATGAACGCGCCGTAGCTGTGCCCGCCGACGCCGACGCGCTCGGGGTCCGCACAGCCGCGCTCGACCACGGCGGCGATGCCCGAGCGCGCGGCCGAGACGATCTGCTCGATGAACGTGTCGTTCACGGTCTCGGGATCGCCGACGACGGGCATCGAGGCGCCGTCGAGGACCGCGTACCCGTTCATGAGGAAGAAGAGGTGCGACATCCCGCGCGGGTACGTGAAGCGGTGCGGCGTGCCGCGCACCTGGCCGGCGGTCGCACCGTCGTCGAACTCCTGCGGGTAGGCCCAGACGACCAGCGGCAGCCGCTCGCCCTCGCGGTAGCCCTTCGGCAGGTAGAGCGTCGCGGTCAGCGCGACGCCGTCGTCGCGCTCGTAGTGCAGGAGCTCCTTCTCGATCCCGAGCAGCTCCGGCGCGGGGTGCGCGTAGTCGGTCAGCGCGACGTGTCCGTCGCCGCCGAGGTCGCGCAGCCGGTAGTTCGGCGGCTCCTCCGCCGCCTCGCGCCGCGTGACGACGACCGGCGCGTCTCCGGAGGAGGCCTCCGCGAAACCCGTGAGCGACGCGTACTCGCCCGGGGCGCACTGCCACAGGCGCTGCGTCTCGCCGGTCGCGAGGTCGCGGCGATCGAGGAACGGCCGGTCGCCGTCGGAGGACGCTCCGCGACCCAGCAGGAAGACGCGCGAGCCGTCCTCGCGCACGACGCGGAAGCCGTGCGCGTCGCTGCGGGTCGCGAGCGAGCCGGGATCGTTGTAGCGGTCGCGGTAGTTGCGGTCGTCGAGCACGACCACGGTCTCCGGGTCGCGCGCGTCGTGCAGCAGCGTGCGGGTGCGGTTCGCGTCGCGGTCGAACTCGCGCGTGACGAAGCGCGCGCCGTCCGCGAACCAGGTGATGCCCCAGGAGCGGAACTCGGTGCGCACGAGCTCCGCGGCGGCATCCTCCTCGAACGGCGCGGACCACGTCATCCAGCGCTCGCGGTGCGGCACCTCGGCCTTCGGGTCGCCGCCGTCGAGCGCCTCGACCCACGCGAGCGTCGCCGGCACGCCCGGCCGCCACTGCATGGAGCGCGGCCCGGTGCGGACGCCGTGCAGCGGGATCCCCTCGCCCAGCGGGATCTCCGCGACCACACGCTCGAGCGCGCCGTCCGCGCCCCAAACCTCGAAGCGGCGCGGGAAGCGCGAGACGGGCAGCACGTACGAGAACGGGCGTTCGATCCGCTCGACCAGCAGGTGACGCCCGTCGGGCGAGGCCTGCGCGTCGGCGTAGCGTCCGGGCTCACCGAGGAGCGTGACGCGCCCGTCGAGCTCCACGCGCGCCACGTGCGCCAGCGTGTAGAACGAGAACAGCACCTCGTCGTGCGCGTCCTGCAGCAGGTCCTGGTACGTGCGCACCGGCGTCGACAGCCCGCGGCTCTCCTGGATGCGCGGACCCAGCGGCACCGCGGGACGTTCGGGCGGACCCTCGAAGCCCGCGGGGCGCACCAGGCAGAGAAGCGCCGAGGAGTCCGGCAGCCACTCGAAGCCGCTCGTGAGGACCCCGGCCAGGCGCGTCGCCAGGCGCCGCGGCGCGCCGGACTCGAGCTCGGCGATCCACAGCTCGGATCCGCCCTCCGCCACGAGAGTGATCGCGAGGTGCCGGCCGTCGGGAGCGAAGTCGAACCCCGCGATCCGCGCGCCGGTAGGCAGCTCGAGGCGACGCGCCTCTGCCTCCCCGCCCGCGCGGAGGTCGCGCAGCAGGAGACCGGTCGGGTCGCCGACGCTCCAGCCGCGCACGGCGCCGGGGTCGACGCGCAGGCCCGCGAGCGGCAGCCACGGACGCGAGACGTCGGCGATCGAGGGCAGCGCGGGGCGCTCGACGAGCAGCATCCAGCGGCCGTCGGGGCTCAGGCTCGCGTACGGCGTCGGCGGCGTGTCGACGATGCGCACGACGTCCTCCGGCGGCAGGCGGTACCCGCTCGCCTCCTGAAGCGACGCCGCCATCGCGGGAGCGGTCGAGAGCGTCGCCCAGAACGTCGCCCAGAAAGTCACACGGCCTAGCAGTCGGAGCATGTCGGGTTCCTCGAGGGTCGGCTCCCGCCCAGGGCGGGAGGGTGGTTCTCGGTGACGGGAGAGTGGTTCTCGGTGGCGGGCGGCTCGGAGACGAGCTCGGCGGTCTCCAGGATCCGGGGATCCAGTCGCGCGAGGCGCCGCGCCATGACCGCGACCGCCTCGGGGTTCTCGTCGACGAGGACGCAGTCGCGGCCGAGCTCCGCCGCCGCCTCACCGGTCGTACCGCTGCCGGCGAAGAAGTCCAGGACGCGGTCCCCGGGCGCGGAGTGCACGCTGACGATGCGCCGCAGGATGCCGAGGGGCTTCTGCGTCGGATAGCCGGTGCGCTCCTTGCCGGTGGGCGAGACGATCGTGTTCCACCACACGTCGGTCGGCGTCTTGCCGCGCGCCGCCTTCTCCTCCCCCACCAGCGACGGCGCCATGTACGGGATGCGGTCGATCGCCTCGTAGTCGTAGACGTAGCGCTTCGGATCGCGCACGTACCACAGGATCACGTCGTGCTTGGCGGACCAGCGCTTGCGCGAGCGCGCGCCGTAGTCGTAGGCCCACACGATCTCGTTCAGGAACGAGGCGCGACCGAGCAGCTCGTCGAGCAGCACCTTGACGTAGTGCGACTCGCGCGGATCGACGTGCACGAACAGGCTCCCGGTCGCGGTCAGGAGCCGCGCGGCCTGCTCGAGCCGCGGCCGCAGGAAGCCCAGGTAGTCGTCGTGCGCGTCCGCGAAGGCCATGCGGCCGACCTCGCGCGTGCGGTAGCGGCGCCCGCCGAACCCGGTGCGGTCGCCGCCCTCGTCCCGCTCGGTCGCGACGCGCCTCAGCTCCTGCCGGCGCCCGGTGTTGAAGGGCGGATCGACGTAGATCAGCCCGTACCCACCGTCCGGCTGCGCGCGCAGCCAGGTCAGGTTCTCCGAGCGGACGATCGTGACGGTCGGACGGCGCGGGGCCACGGGGCGATCCTAGCCCGGACTCTCCATGACGCGCAGATCGAAACGGCTCGAGTCGGTGCCCGCCGGTGCCTTGCGAGTGCCGGCCCCGGCGCGGGCGACCGTGGGGTTCGGGGCGAGTCGCCGAGGACCCGGGCGTTCACCGCGTCGCGAATCCGGGCGGATCTGCCGCTCGTTCGGGCGCAAGGGGCGAGAAGGACGCACCGCGAGGTGCCGCGCGGTCGCTAAGATCCTCGGCATGACGAGCGCGAACGACGCCGCCTTCCTGCGCGAGGCCATCGCCCTGGCCGTGGACTCCGTGGCCACCGGCGGCGGTCCGTTCGGAGCCGTGATCGTTCACGGGGGCCGCGTCGTGGGCCGCGGACAGAACCGCGTCGTGCCTCACGGGGACCCGACCGCGCACGCCGAGGTCGTCGCGGTGCGCGCGGCCTGCGAGGAGCTCGGTGGACACGAGCTCACCGGCGCGACGGTCTACGCGAGCTGCGAGCCGTGCCCGATGTGCCTCGGCGCGCTGTACTGGGCCCGCGTCGACCGCGTCGTGTTCGCCTCCGGCCGCGAGGACGCCGCCGGCGCGGGCTTCGACGACGCGCGGATCTACGACGAGCTCCCGAAGCGGCCCGCGGACCGCAGCCTCCCGATGGAGCAGCAGCTCACCGACGAGGGCGCGGCCGCCTTCCGCGCCTGGAAGGCGCTGGACGAGCGCCAGCCCTATTGATCGACCGTGCGCCGCCGCCGGCGCCGAGCGCCAAGCGCCGACCTCAGCGCGGGTCGTCGGGACGCGCTCCGTCACTCGGGTCGGCGCGCGCGTCGTCGTCCGCGATCGCGACCTCGCCGGCGTTCTCGCCGGGTCGCCAGCGCTCCCAGGCTCCCACGCGTACGCCGCCCGCGCCGTAGTTGCCGCGTTCGGCCAGGCTGCCGTCGGCGTGCCAGTAGGTCCACGTGCCCGTGCGGCGGTTGCCGTAGTAGCGGCCCTCGGC
>CAYGPA010000503.1:0-4046 GCA_964351535.1 uncultured Planctomycetaceae bacterium | reverse complement strand
AGGGAGCAGGCCTCAACTCCAGCGAACCGAGATCCGCACACCAGAGCGCTCCGTCCGTGCGGTCGAGGAAACAGGCCGTACGCCTCGATCCCTCGCCGAAGATCTCGACGAGGTCACCGAACGATCGATCCACGAGCACGTGGCTCCCCGCCTCCGACTCGAGAGCTCCGTACCCCTTGCTGGGCCATGCCTCACGAAATAGATGGATCCGGCGCGAGACACGATCCAGGAACACGCTGTGACCGACCCGACCGCGATAGGACCGAATGGCGGTCCAGGCCTGGCCGACGTGCCAGCTCCAGGGATCGTGGAACCATGTCCGGTCGTAGTTGCGGCCGTCCGACGTGCTCGACGGGGCCCAAAGGGGCCACTTGCCGAACCCCGGAACGACCTCGTTGGCGACCGAGTCCCATAGATCTGCGCGGAGACGCCGATCACGATCCCGTTCGACCAGCTCGATGTGGCCGTCGTGTCGCATCCAGGCCCTCGGGTAGCGGCTGAACAGGCGGCTGCGGAGCGACAGGCCGAGCACGCCGGTCGCCAACCACAGGAGTCCGCCCAGACACGCGAGATGGAGTAGCGACCTGCACCAGCGGACTACGAATCCGGCGCGCGCAGCGGGGTCGCGACCCTGCACAACCGTTCCTCGCAGCACCCCCAGAGCCAGCGCGGCGAATCCCAGATGCGCGGCGACGAATGCCGAAGCCCGCAGGCCCGGCTCACCCCAGTCGTAGAAGAGCGAGGCCCCGGTCACGACCGCGATCCCGAGCAAGGATCCGAACAGCGCGACGAGCTGGACCCACCGAGAAACGGGCAACGTTGCGTGCAGGGCACCGAGGGCGTGCGTCGCGAACCCGGCCGAGCACAAGGCTCCCAGCTCGAGGACTCGCCAGGGCTGCAGGATCGGACGCAGCTCGGGGACCGCGTGCAGCGCCGAGAACGCCAGAACACCGGGCAGTAGAACGGCGCAGGCGAGAGCCCCCCAGCCGGCAAGAGCCTTGGCCAGCAGCACCCGGCCCACGGAAACTCCTCGATGCCAGAGGTAGCCGCTGGACCCTCCGAGCTGCTCCACGGCGAGCTGGTAGTAACCGATCCACGCGCCGACGAGTGCGGCCAGCATCCACACCGGCTGCTGCTGCTCGGGCTCGGGGACGAAGAACAGTTGCTGCTTGGCCCCGGAGCTCAGCGCCTTCAAGAAGACAAGCACCCCGACGATCCACACGGCGGGCTGAAGCTGTCGCCATTCCTTGCACAGCAGGGCTCTCATGCGAGCCTTTCCATGGTCCGGAGCAAGGGCTCCTCGGGCTGCACGGCGCAACGGGCGCGGACTCTGACGGTCGCGGTGCGCGGCAGGAACACCCACTGGGTCAAGAAGCCCGCGAGCCCCGTCGCGAGCACGATCACGGCCCAGGCGATGCACTCGCGCCGTGTAGCCCCCGTGCGCTGCGAGCGTCGGAACGCGAATCCGGCCAGCACGGCCGCGACGAGAGTGTTCCACGCGACGAGATCGGCGCGCTGACGCCCGTACAGCTCGGGCTCCGCGAGCGTGTACTCCCGAACCTCGGCCTCGCGCGGGTCGCGCAAGAACGAGGTCAGTGCGAGAAGGGGTGCGCGGAGCGACCGCAGCGTGCGAATTCCTGCGAGCAAGGCCGTGGACCAGGCGTCGTCGGGGGCGAAGCGGTGCTCGAAGGCGAGCCCTCCTGTATCGATGCTGCGGAACGACACGCTGGGGGTCGGACCGTTGCCTTGGCGCAGTGAGAACTCGTAGCGACGCTGCTCGTCGAACTCCGCCGCGGGGATGGACTCGGCGAGGTCCTCGTCCGGCACGAGCTTCCAGCCGTCCTCATCCCAGGAGTAGATTCCCTTCTCGCCGACGATCGAGTTCCAGCCGGGGTGTCGGATCCCCGCAAGCGCCCACTGTCGGTACATTCGCGACTGGTACTCCACGAAGCGCTGCCCGTCCGGGAGCGGGGCCGGAGCGAGCCGGTACGGGTCGCGCTCGATGGTCCAGAGGGAGAGGTCTCCTGGATCGACGACCGGCACACCGGGAGGCATGGTGACGAGGACTTCGGTCTCCGGCGAGAACCTGTGCTCGCAGGTCACGTGTTCGCTGGCAACGGGTTCCAGGGGCTCCATCCAGCGCGCCTGAGACGGATCGCGGAACAGATGCAACTCGCCCGTGTGACGATCGAGGTAGGCGGACTTCCGGAACCACGAGTCTTCGACGCTCCTCCAGGACTGCCCGACGTGCAACTCGCCGCCGAAGAAGTCGAGCAAGTCGAACCGCTCCATGTAGAGCAGGCCGGACGGCCGCCAGACGGCCATCCAGTCCTGGCCCTCCGGAATCGTCGCGCCGTCGTCCAGGAACTGACCACCACCCCCCGCGTGTCGAATCGCCAAGCGGGGTCCCGGAACTGCGTCGAGAACGATCATCGGGTACCGCCGCAGCAGTCTCGCCTGCCAGCGGGTCGCCAGGCCTCCGAGCGTCAGCCAGACGAGCCCTCCCGTGAACACGAGCAGCAAGCCCGCGCTCCCCCAGTTCACCCGTGCGCTCGTGGAGGCCAGCGGGTCCGTTCCGTGCAAGATTCGGGCCCGCGCCAGGAGCAAGGCGACGATCCCCAGCGACACGTTGGCCGCCGCGAACACCGCCGCGCGCAAGTCCGGCTCGCCCCAGTCGAACGCGAGCGACAGGCCGGACAGCCCCGCGAACCCCAACGTGCACGCGACCGCCACGATCAGTTGGAACGAGCGCGAGAGCGGCAGGGTCGCCGCCCACGCGGCGATCCCGTGCGCTGCAACGCCTGCCGTGCACAGAGCGCCCAGCTCGACGAGCCTACGGACCTGCAGGATCGGACCGAACTCCGCCGTCCAGCGAAGCGCCGCGTACGCGGCGAGGCCCGGAAAGAGCACCGCGACGAACAGGATCACCCACGCGACGAGCGACTTGGCCACGAGAACTCTTCCGACCGAGACACTTCGATGCCAGAGGTACGGGCGGGAGCCGCTCCACTCCTCGTACGCCACCTGGAAGAACCCCACGGCCCCGCCAAGGACCCAGGCGAACACCCACTGATTCCACTGCGGCACGGGGATGGGCGCGACGAAGGCGTAGCGCGCCGAGCCCCGCTCGAAGTACCAGAGGAACGCGATCGCGGCGACGACCCACGTCGCGGGTCGGAGCTGGCGCCATTCCTTGCGGAGCAGAGCCCTCACGCCCCGACTTCCTCCGTCGCACTGCGCGCGGTCAGGTCGATGAAGATCTCCTCGAGGTCCGGCGTCGCCGGCTCGGAGAGGTGTGCGCAGTGTTCGCGCAGCGCTCGTTCGCGCTCGGCGTCCACGTCGGCCAGCAACAGCTCGACGCCGTCGCGGCGCGGGCGCGCGGCCAGGACGCCGGGCAGTCCGGCGAGCGCGGCCGTGTCGCCGTTCGCGCGGGCGAAGCGCTTCTCCACGCGGCGGCGCAGGGACTCGAGCTCGACGTCCACGATCAGGCGACCGTCCTTCAGGATCCCGACGCGGTCGGCGATGCGTTCGACGTCGGAGAGGACGTGCGACGAGAACAGCACGCTGCGACCCTCCTCGCCGAGCAGGTCGATCATGGCCTCGAGGAACTCGCGGCGCATGACGGCGTCGAGACCCAGGGCCGGGTCGTCGAGGACCATGACCTCCGGATGACCCGCCATGGCGACGAGCAGCGCAAGCTGGGCGCGCATGCCGCGAGACAGGCGCCGCACGCGGCGGTCCAGCGGCAAATCGAGCCGCCGCACGGCGTCGTCGGCGTACGCGCGGTCGAAGGGCTCGCGCGTGCCGGCCTCGAACTCGAGCACCTCGCGAACGCGCATCCATGGGTACAGCCGGTGCCCCTCGGACACGTAGCCGATGCGCGAGCGCTCGGCGGGGCCGAGCTGCTGCGAGTCGCACCCGAGGATCTCGGAGCGCCCGCCCAGGGGCTGCAGGAAGCCCAGCAGCACGTTCATCGCGGTGGTCTTGCCCTCGCCGTTGCGGCCGAGCAGGGCGTAGACCTCGCCCGGGCGCACCTCGAAGGAGAG
>CAYGPA010000502.1:0-4048 GCA_964351535.1 uncultured Planctomycetaceae bacterium | reverse complement strand
CCGATCATTCCGAAGGCCGGCGCGTACGAGCCCATCTGCTCGAACATCTTCTTTCCGTTGGCGTGACGCTGGCGCTCCCAGTCGGCGTCCAGCTCCAGGATGTCGCGCACGGTGTCCGCCGCGAAGCCGTCGATGACCAGCTGAACGCCCTTGGCGAAGAAGCGGTCGTCGACCTCCTGCAGCTTGTTCTCGAGCGCGAGCAGGCCCTCTTTCCGCGCCAGGTTCGCGTAGGAGATGATGCGCTCGATCATGGTCTCGTGCGTCGGCAGGCTGAACAGCACCGAGCGCATGGCGACCTTGGTGATCTGCTTGGCCTCGTTCATCGGGAAGTTGACCAGCGTGACGCCGACCGTTCCTCCCGCGACCATGAAGAGCGAGGGGATGTCGGTGAACAGCACCATGCTGGTTCCCCCCGACAGCATCGAGAAGAACAGCAGGCCGAGGGCCAGGGCCAGGCCGATTACGGTTGCGAGGTCCATGGGGAACCGCCGCGCACGCGAGGGGTCGCGAGCGGAGCGGAGTCGGGGCGGGGAGAGGTCCTGGGAAGGGGGGATCCCGGTCCGGGGGAGGGCCGGGGAGACGGGCGGAAAGGCTCGCCCTCCTTATCGGCGCACCTGCTTCTCGGCTTGATTCTCCAGACTCGCGAGGTGGCGCCGCAGGCTCATTCGCCGGCGCTGAAGGCCTCGGCGTAGTCCTTCCACTGCGCCTCCGGCAGCACGGCCAGGAGCTGGCGCGCGCGCTCGTCGGGGAGGGCGCGCAGGATGTGGGCGGCGTCCTCGGGGGAGTACTCGAGCAGGCGCGTGGAAAGCTCTTCCACGTCGCCGTCGGCGAAGAGGCCCGCCAGCGTCTCCCAGCGCTTCCCGCCGCGCTGCGCCAGGCTCTGCTCGTCGCGCTTCACCTCGGCGGCGCGCGCCTCGAGCTCCGCCTCGTACTCCTCGAGGCTCGTGCGCATCTGCTGGACGGTTCGAAACTGCTCGTCGAGCGTCTGCTGGCGCTCCTCGACGTGCGCCTGCAGCGCCTCGAGGTCCGCGAGCCGCATGTCGGCCTCCATGTGCTTGGCCTGCAGCTCCTCGACGAGCTTCGCGAGCTCGCGAGTCGAGTACGGGGATTCGAGGCGGAACACGTCGAACACGCCGGCTCCCGCGGCCCGGCGGGGCGGGAAGTTCCTCGGCGGTTCCAGGTCCTCGGTTCCAGCGGGCTGGGCGACCTCTTCGACCGCTTCGGGAGGCGGCACGAGCTTCCCGATGCCGGGGATCTCGTGGAGGGCGGCGCCGCGCATCAGCGCGAAGCCGACGAAGGCACCCGCGAACAGGGCGTTCGCGCCGAGGCCGATGGCGGCGAGCTTGACGACTTTGTTCATGGGGGTGATGGGGGCGGGTCACGCGGCGGGCGTGGGGCCCGGCGTGGAAGCTTTTTCGGCCGGAGAGCCGTTCGGGCTGGAGTCGCGCTCCGAGGAGCGTGCGAGGGCTCGTTCGTCCTGCGCGGCGGCCTCCTCGCGGGCCTCCGCGGCGCGGTGGCGCGTCGCGCCGCGCTCGCGCAGCCGCTCGAGGGCCTTGTGCTCGCGGCGCGCGGCCGTCCAGGCCTCGCGGCAGGTCTCCGCCGCGGAGCGGAGTTCGGCCGCCCGATGACCGGCGGCGACCGCGCGGCGGCGCAGGACGTCGATCGCGTCCTGCTCGACGAGGACGCGCCGGGGGTCGACGGAGCCGGCGGACAGCTTGCCCGCCAGCTGCTGCTCGGCCGCGGCGACCTCGTCGCGCGCGGCGCGCTCGGAATCCTCCGCGCGGCGCGCCTCGAAGGAGGCGGCGGCCCACTCGGCCTTTCTCTGCGCCTCCTCGATCCGGCGCACGTGCAGTACGCGCTCGAGGCGGAACACGAAGCGGCTCATGCCTGACCTCCGGCGGAGTCGGCGATCATGCGCAGCATCTCGACGGTCTGCGGAAAGGGCGAGAGCTCGCCCATTCCCTGCTGCAGCAAGGTCTCGAGCGCCGGCCGCAGCCGCAGCGCGACGTCGAGCGTCGGGTTCGCGCCGGCGCGGTACGCGCCGATCTCGACCAGGTCGCGACCCTCGTTCCACGCGGCGAGCAGCCGCCGGACCGTGCGCGCCGCGGCGGCGTGTTCGGGATCCGCCAGGTCGGGCATCAGGCGCGAGAGGCTGCCCAGCACGTCCACGGCGGGGAAGTGCCCGCGCTGCGCGAGGTCGCGCGAGAGCATCACGTGCCCGTCGAGCAGTCCGCGCAGCGTGTCGGCGACGGGCTCGTTCGGGTCGTCGGCGTCGAGCAGCACGGTGATCAGTCCGGTGATGCTGCCCTGCTCCGTGCGCCCCATGCGCTCGATCAGCCGCGGCACCGTTGCGAAGAAGCTCGGCGGCAGGCCGCGCACGGTCGGGGGCTCGCCGGCGGCCAGGCCGATCTCGCGCGACGCGGCCGCGAAGCGCGTGATCGAGTCCATGACGAGCAGGACGTTGTCGCCGCGATCGCGGAAGCTCTCCGCGACCGTCAGGGCCGTGAAGGGCGCGAGGTAGCGCTCGATGGGCGTGCGGTCCGACGTCGCGACCACGACGACCGAGCGCGCCATGCCCTCGGCCCCCAGGACGTCGTCGAGGAACGTGCGCACCTCGCGTCCGCGCTCGCCGACCAGCGCGACGACGCAGACGTCGGCGTCGGTGCCGCGCGAGATCTGCCCGAGCAGCGACGACTTGCCGACGCCCGAGCCCGCGAAGATGCCGAGGCGCTGCCCGCGCCCCAGCGTGTTCAAACCGTCGATGGAGCGCACGCCCGTCTGCAGCGGCTCGTCGATGCGCAGGCGGCTCAGCGGGTCGGGCGCGGGTCCGCGCACGTCGCGCCGGTCGTCCCCGCGCGGTGCGGGTCCGCCGTCGAGCGGCTGACCGAACCCGTCGAGCACGCGGCCGAGCAGGTGCGCTCCGACCGGAATCGAGAAGGCCGACCCCAGCGCGACCACCGTCTGCTGCGGCGCGATGCCCGCGAGGTCGCCGTGCGGCATCAGGAGCGTCGTCGAGCCGCGGAAGCCGATCACCTCGGCGTCGACCGGGCCGAGCCGGCCGCGGTCGATGCGGCACAGCTCGCCGATCGCCGCGGGGATGCCGCAGGCCTCGACGAGCACGCCCGACACGCGGTCCACGCGCCCGCGATAGATCGGTCGGGATCCCGCGTGGATCAGCGGTCCGTACACCTCGGGGTCGAGGACGTTCTTCATGCCGCTTGCTCCCGCAGCTTGGCCGCGACGCCGTCGAGCGCGCCGCGCAGGTCGCGGACGAGCAAGCCCTGGGACGTGACGACGTGGACGCACCCGCGGCCGACGCCCTCGTCGGGCTCGATGCGGACTCCGGCCCGGAAGCGTACGCCGGCGATGCGCGCGGCGTCCTCGGGGTTCAGGTGAACGATGCACGCTCCGTGATCGGCCTCGGCGGACTTCAGCGTCTCGCGCACCATCGACTCCAGGTCGTAGCGACCGGCGTCCACCTCGGTGCGCAGGAGCTCGCGCGCGATCGCGAGCGCCAGCTCGACCGCGACGGCGGGCAGCTCGCTCGCGACGCGCGCGCGCTCTTCGGTCAGCTGTTCGGCCGCGGCGTCCAGCGCGGCACCGGCGCCCGCGGCGAGCTCGGCCGCGGCGGCCTGCGCGCCCGCGGTGAACAGGGCCTGGTCGCGCCGCTCGTCCACGCGCCGAGCAAGCTCGGCCAGCGTGTCCGCGGAGGCGCGCGCCGCGACGGGGGATGCGTGGAGTCGTACGGAGGTCATGACGGGCTATCCCAGACTATTCATGAGCACGCAGCCCAAACGACACAACCGGCGGCCTGCGGCCGCCTCTCGGCGCCTGCCGGCACTCTGCGAACACCGGCGTCCTCGACGACCTACAGAGATCGCCTGCGGGGCCGGCGCCCGCAAAGCACCAGCAGACACCGAGTTGAACCGTTTCGATCTACGCGTCATGAATCGTCCGGGCTAGGAGACGAGGTCCTCGCCGGAGGTGGCGGGGGTGAACTCGCCGGACTCCATCAGTCCGCGCACGGACTTC
Organism: uncultured Planctomycetaceae bacterium; assembly: GCA_964351535.1. GTDB lineage: Bacteria > Planctomycetota > UBA1135 > UBA1135 > JAUIDW01. Next base: position 16 of record CAYGPA010000502.1, on the reverse strand, counting down.
ATGATCTCGGCCCGCG
>CAYGPA010000501.1:0-4053 GCA_964351535.1 uncultured Planctomycetaceae bacterium | reverse complement strand
GGCGCAGCGCCACGATCGCGACCAGCATCAGGACCGAGCCGGCCAGCGTGTACAGGAAGAACTTGATCGCCGCGTCCTCGCGACGCGGACCGCCCCAGATCCCGATGAGGAAGTACATCGGGAGCAGCATGATCTCCCAGAAGACGTAGAAGAGGAAGTAGTCCAGGGAGACGAAGACTCCGAGGATGCCGACCTCGAGCATCAGGAGCAGCGCGTAGTAGGCCTTGCCGGCCTTCGCGATCCCGAAGCTCGCCGGAATGGCGATGAAGAGCAGCAGCGTCGTCAGCCACACGAGCGCCAGGCTGAGCCCGTCGATCCCCATGTGGTAGTTCACGTTGATCGTCGCGATCCAGGGCGCGAACTCCTCGAGCTGCAGCGACGGGTTCGCCTTGTCGAACAGCGAGAAGTAGACCTGCGTCGCCAGGACGAGCGGGATGAACGTCGCGACCAGGCTGATGCCCTTGATGGCACCGAGGGACTGCTTGGGCACGAACAGGATCACGAGCATGCCGATGAGCGGCATGAAGGTGATCCAGCTGAGGATGTGGGCTTCCATCGTTTGCGAATTCGGGCAGGTGCGGAGTCGGGATCAGCTCAAGATCAGCCAGGCGGCCGCGATGAGCGTGCCACCGACGGCGAAGGCGACGTACTGCTGGACACGGCCGGTCTGCAGGAGACGCGTGACCGTTCCGAAGGTCTGGGTCGTGGCGGCCACGCCGTTCACGAGGCCGTCGACGATGTGGCGATCGATCCACGCGCTGAGGAACGCGAGGACCTTGCCGATGCGGCCGACGCCCAGGACGATTCCGTCGACGACTTGCTCGTCGAACACGCGCTGGACCTTCGAGAGCACCATCGTCCCGCGGATGACGGTCGCGTTGACGACCTCGTCCACGTAGTACTTGTTGGCGACGGTCGTGTAGACCTCGCCGAGCGTTCCGGTGACGCGGCCCGCGAGCCGCTGCGAGCGCTCCCAGCCGCGGCCGTACATGAACCAGGCCAGCGCCACGCCGCCCAGGGCGACCGACAGCGAAACGGTGACCGCCAGGATGTGGGCGGTGTGCTCGATGTGATGGTCGATGTGCGGAGCCGCGAGCGCGCCGCCGTACAGCGATTCGATGCTGACGAGGTTCTGGAACCAGGTCGTGTGCGTCTGCCAGAACGCGAGGGCGGAGAGCGGGTGGCCCAGCCACAGGTCTCCACCGAAGAGGCCCAGCGTGGCCAGGATCGAGAGCGCCACGGTCATCGGCCAGGGCGACTCGTGCGGCAGGCCGCCGTGATGCCCGTGACTGTCGCCCGAGTCGTGCCCATCGTCGTGGGCGCCGTGCGCGTCGTGGCCGGCGTCGCCGTGATCGTCGTGGCCGTGTCCGTGACCGGCCGGCGAGCCGCGGTACTCGCCGAAGAAGGTCATGAAGATCAGGCGGAACATGTAGAAGGCCGTCAGCAGCGCGGCGAGCGGCAGGGCCACGGCCGCGAAGAAGCTGGGACCGTCGAAGTTCGCGAGCGTGCGCTGGAAGGCCTGCAGGACGATCATGTCCTTGGAGTAGAAGCCCGAGAACAGCGGAATCCCCGAGATCGCCAGGGTCGAGATCAGCATGCAGGCGAACGTGATCGGCATGAACTTGCGTATGCCGCCCATGTGCCGCATGTCCTGCTCGTGGTGGCAGCCGTGGATGACGGAGCCGGCGCACAGGAACAGGCAGGCCTTGAAGAACGCGTGCGTGACCATGTGGAACAGGCCCGCCACGACCCCGCCCAGACCGATGGCCGCGACCATGAACCCGAGCTGGGAGATGGTCGAGTAGGCCAGCACCCCCTTGATGTCGTTCACCGTCGTGCCGATCGTCGCGGCGAAGAGCGCGGTGAACGCGCCGAAGGCGGTGACGGTGCTGAGGACCGTCGGGCTCAGCAGCGGGTAGGTGCGCCCCAGCAGGAACACGCCGGCCGCGACCATCGTCGCGGCGTGGATCATCGCGGAGACGGGCGTCGGGCCCTCCATGGCGTCCGGCAGCCAGATGTGCAGCGGGAACTGCGCCGACTTGCCGATCGTGCCGCCGATCGTGAAGAGCCCCGCGGTCGTCATCCAGGCCGGGTACTCGCCGCCGTTCCTGGCCACCTCGTCCGCCGCGGCGGCCCAGAGCTCCGTGAACCGGAACGTCCCCCAGTGGTTGTAGAACATCATCATCCCGACGAAGAGGCACACGTCGCCGACGCGCGTCGTCAGGAAGGCCTTCTTGCAGGCCGCGGCCGCGAACGTGATGCGCGGGGAGTCGGGATCGTGGGAGAAGTGCCCGATCAGGAGATAGGACATCAGGCCCATGATCTCCCAGAAGACGAACATGAAGAGGATGTTGTCCGAGAGCACCAGCCCCATCATCGCGAACGTGAACAGGCTGATGTTCGCGAAGAAGACGTGGTAGCGACGGTCGCCCTTCATGTACCCCATCGAGAAGAGGTGCACGCAGAAGCAGACGACGCCGACGACCATCAGCATGCCCGCGCCGAGCGGGTCGTACAGGATGCCCGCCACGACGTTGCCGGTCGTCTCGGCGGCGGCCGAGTCGTCGTACAGCCAGCGGAAGGCGATGCCGTAGTCCACGGACTGTTCCAGAAGCGGCCCGCCGTGCGACACGGCGTACATCGCCTTGGCGAACATGAGCACCGTGATGCACATGGCCGCGAACATGCCCGCGATCAGCATCCAGTCCCCTTTGCGGGGCAGGAAGCGCCCGACGAAGATCTGGATCGTGTAGCCGATCAACGGCAGCACGAGGGCCAGGAAGAGCAGCTTGAAGTCCTGCTCGGGCCGGAACTGGAGGAAATCCATGGAGGGTGCTGGCGGGTTCTTCAGTCGCGAAGGTTGTCGGCTTCGCTGGGCTTGATCGAGTTGAAGAGGTGGAACACGTTCAGCACGATCGCGAGCGCGACGGCGGCCTCCGCGGCGGCGAGGATGATGATGAAGATGGCGAACATGCGCCCCTCCATCCCGTCCCCGCTGAAGCGGTTGAAGGCCACGAAGTTGATGTTGGCGGCGTTCAGGATCATCTCGATGCCCATCAGCACGTAGAGCACGTTGCGACGGCTGACGATGCAGACGATCCCGAGGGCGAAGAGAGCGGCGGAGACCGCGATGTAGGCTTCCAGCGGCATCACAGCTCGCCTCCCAGCTCGACCTCGTCCTCGAAGTCGATCTTGCGGCGCCGCGCCACGTAGACGGCGGCGACCAGCGCCACGGTCAGGAGCACGGCGGCGAGCTCGAAGGCCACCACGTACTGGTCGGGCGCGAGGAACGCCACGCCGATCGCCTCGGCGCGCGAGTGCGGCTCCGGCAGCGTCTCGGCGGTCGCCCAGGAGGCCGTGGCCGCGACCTTCAGCGCGACCCAGGCGACGCCGCCGCCCACGAGGATCAGGCTGCTGACGACGCGCGGCAGCTTGCGCTCGGTCAGGTCCGGCGGCGTCAGCATGACCCCGAAGAGGATCAGGGCCAGGATGCCGCCGACGTAGATCAGGATCTGCGCCATCGCCAGGAAGTCCGCGCCGAGCAGCAGGAAGAGGCCCGCCGCTCCGAGGAACGTCGCCATCAGCGCGAACGCGCTGCGGACGACCGAGCGCTCCCAGACGCACAGCAGTCCGCCGCCGACCGTCAGGAACGCGAACAGCCCGAAGCTGAGCCCCGTGGCGCCGGCCGTCTTCAGCCCGTAGCCGAGGAAGGCCAGGGCCAGGACCGTGACGACGGCGTAGAAGGCCTTGGGAGAGGCGCCCATCAGTCTTCGCCGTCCTGCTCGGCTGCGGCGTCGTCGGCGGCCGGCTCCGCTTTGTCGGTCGAGGCTTCGGCGGCGGCCTTCTCCGCTTCCTTGGCGGCCTTGGCGGCGGCCTTCTCGGCCTCCTTGATCTTGGCCGCGCGCATGCGGATGCGCGCGTCGTTGCCCATGCCCCGGTACGACAGCAGGTCGTGCACGAACTCACTGCGGTCGAAGGAGACGAACGCGTACTCCGTCCCCATGTGGATGCAGTCCTTCGGGCACGGGTAGACGCACAGCTCGCAGAACATGC
>CAYGPA010000500.1:0-4054 GCA_964351535.1 uncultured Planctomycetaceae bacterium | reverse complement strand
GCGTTCTGCCAGGGCGAGCGCGGTGCGGAGATGACCTCGGTGATCCCGAGCGCGCGGACCACTCGACGGACCTCGAAGCCGTAGCAGCCGTCGCGGTCCCGCATCAGGAAGCGCGGGACCCAGCCGTCGCCTGGGACCGCCTGGAGGAGCTGTCGTGCCGTCCACTCCGATGTCGGGTGCCTCGTGACGTTCACGTGAAGGATGCGGCGTCGATCCAGCGACATGACGACGAAGCAGTAGAGCAGCTTGAATGTCGCCGTGGGCACCACGAAGAAGTCGCAAGCGGCCGTCTCGGCCATGTGGTTCTGCACGAACGTCTTCCAGCCCTGCTCGGGACTCGTCGGTCGATGCTTGACCATGTACTTCGCCACCGTGGACGCGGCGACCGTGTGGCCGAGCAGCGCGAGCTCGTCGGCGATCCTGGGTGCTCCCCAGAGCGCGTTCTCCGTGGACATGCGCTTGATCAGGTAGATCACGTCCATGCCGATCGGCGGCCGCCCAGGCTTCGAGCGGGACTTGCGCTTCCAGTAGTACCGGAAGCCGCGTCGGTGCCAACGGACCACGGTGTCGGGCTTCACGATGACCAGTGCGTCTCGCCACTCCCTCAGCGTCCGCCGCAGCATGATCCAGAAGATCCGGTCGCTGTCCTCGATGCGCGGGCGCTTCACCGATCGCTTGAGGACGGCGAGTTGGTGACGGAGGGCGGCGTTCTCCAGGGCGAGCTGCGCGCGGTCCTTGCACGCCAGCTCGAGGATGGTCACAAGCAGCGACAGGTTCGGCATCGCGCTGATGCTGCCGATCAGGGGTCTCGACGTGCAAGCCGAGCTGCGCTACGGTGCGTCACGCGCCGCTGAGAAGCGGCTCTCGGGCCCCGTACCAGGTTTTCGGGAGGGACAGGCGGCGGCGACACGGTCGGTGCCCACGCATGGCGCAGGATGCCGAGCTGCTGACGCGCATCCGCGACATCCACTCAGCCGGCCGAGGCACGTACGGGAGTCCGAGGGTGCATCGCCAGCTTCGGCGGGACGACGTGCGGACCGGGAAGATGCGCGTCGAGCGACTGATGCGAGCCAGCGGACCCGGAGATCGGCTCCTGGCCTCTCCAGCCTGGATTCATGCACCAACGCCCAGGAATTCCAGGAAGCCGGGAACACTGCGGTAGCGCAGCGGAGGGACAGGGGTAAGGAGACATCCATTCAGTGCACCCGACCAACCTGACGCTTCGCCATTCTCTCGTCCGACACCATGCGTTCGTTCAGCGGCTCGCCCTGCGGCTCGTGCGAGATCCGAACGAAGCCCAGGATGTCGCCCAGGACACGTTCTTGCGCGCTCTCGAGCGAGAGCGGCAGACGCCTCCGGCCCTTCGTCCGTGGCTCGCCGCGTCGATACATGGAATCGCACGCAATCGGCGACGCGCCGCTCGCCGCCGCGAAGAGCGAGAAGGACTGGCCGCAAGAGCCGAAGCGGCGCCTGTCGCGAACCTTGCCATGCGCCAGGAAGTCGTCGAGGCCGTCCTCCGACTGAAGGAGCCCTTCCGTAGCACCGTCGTCATGACGTACGAGCTGGGGTGGACCCCGTCCGAGATCGCCGATCGCGAGGGGATTGCCGAGGCGACGGTCCGAAGCCGACTTCATCGAGCACACGCGACCCTTCGTGAGACGCTCAGGCTGGACGACGAGCAGGGCGGCCAGCGCCGAAGCGCGCTCGCGCTCCTCGCAGCGTCGAAGCAGAACTCGATACGAAGCGCCTCGCTCGGGCATGCTGCGGCGGCCGGCACAGCAGCGGCTGCGTGCACGCTTGTTGCAGCTGCGGTGTGGAGCATTTCGAGCTCCCAGGGGGGAGCGCCGGGAATGCCCGTACCGGTGCCTCGCGTTTCATCCTCTTCCTCGCTCTCCGCCGTGAAGCTCCCCGTGCAGGACCTCGTGTCTCCGAGAACACGTCAGGGCACGCGCGCGCCCGCCGCTGCAGCCCGTACCCCTGCCGATGACCCTGAGCACCCCTACTGGGCGGCCGTACGCACAGCGCGCAATTCGGTGGACCGCTACGATGTCCACGAGTCCCCCGCGAGCCGCGCCCTGCGGGCTAAGCTGCACGCCGAGGTATTGACGGCCCCGCCGCTTCCCAACGCCGCGGAACTAGCCGCAGAGATCCGGAGCGTGTTGAACGCGCACGGTGCAGCCGTGGAGCGACTCGAACTCGATCTCGTCGATCAGTCGATCCAGACTCGGCCGGAGTGGACCTCCGTCCCTCGAGAGCTGTCTCTCGCCGAATGGCTGGATCTCGTGCTCGCGCTTCACCGCGTGGATGCGAGGTGGGAGATCTTCGACGGCGCACTGCATGTGGCCGCGCTCGATTCGTTGATGCCCCGAGCCGTCGACCATGCATTCCGCCTGGACGACCTCCTGATCGACCCAACGCCGTACTTCGAGGGCGGCGCGCCGCCCTATCCGATCTATCGCTCGACCGTCAATGCCGAAGACCTCGCCGTGGCACTCCGGGAGCAGCAGGGAGCCCGCAGGAGTGAAGGCTGCACCTTCGAACCGAGTAAAGATCGAACATCGGTCGTCTGCCGAGCTCTGCCACGGCAGCTACTCCGAGCGCAACGTCACATGGACCGGCTTCGCGCGTACCGTCAGTCGCTGCCGGGCGAGGGGCGAAACGGGGCGCCGAGTCGAGCGTACCGCGGCCGGCATGACCGCAAAGCTGCCAGCATCGTTGCCCATGCACGCCGCAGCCCTCAGGGATTCGCAGAGTTCCTTGGCGCGCGCGGAAGGTCGAGGGGTTCTGTTGGCGAAGTCTGGACCGCAGGCGCTCGGCTCGTGCGCGATCAGCCCCAGAGCCTAGCGCTCGGCGTCCAGAGCGGCTGCGTGATCGTATCGGCGTCGACCGAGTCGCTGTCGTTTCCAAAGGCGAGTCTCTGGCTCGACCTTCGACGCGAGCTCGATGGGCGGTCGCTCCCCGAGGATCTCGTGAACCAGATCCCGATCCTCTCCGAGATGAGCGACGGCTCGACCCCGCTCCAGCTCGTGCCCGAGACCCTCAGGCGCTACCTGCAGCTCGCGGTCGAACCCGAGTCATGGAATCAAGACCCGCGGAACCGTCTCTCGGTGAGCCCCGAGATGCAGCTGTACGTCCATCAAGACCCCTGGGCTCTCGACGAGATCGAGCGCGCGGTCGAGCGCATTCTGGGCCGGCGCTGAACCGCGTTCAGAACCGCGAAAGGTGCTTCATCCATCCGCTGTTATTAGGCTGCCGTCCTTCGGGCCTCCGCTGCCCCGGTGAGCAGCCGAAGGCTGACGCCCGCACTAACGAGTCCCGATCGGTCACAGCAGAGCCGAAGATCTCCCGCCAGGACAGCGCGCGCGACGCCAGCCCGGCCTGCATCGCGGGCATGCGCGTACCCTGGTCGGCGCGACGTCCCGCAACAGGCGGTAACGGAAGCACCCCTTGACTTCGACTGTACCGATTCTAACTCTTGGTTCTCCTGCCTCGCCACTGCGACGCGCAGCGATGCCTGCAATCATCGCTCAACGATCAACCGACTGCTCGAGGTTAACTGGTGGACCCTACAGTATTCGTTAGCTACCGCTTTGGTGACGTCAACGCCGCAGCTGCAGAGATTGCAGCGGGGCTAGAGAAAGCATTCGGGACTGATCACGTATTTTTTGATCTGGTTGAGCACGACCACCGATCTTTCGAAGAGGTCTTTGGAGAGCAGCTTGCTGTCTCCACAGTTCTCGTGGCAATAATTGGACCCTCATGGTGCAAACACGTCGCTCCATCGGGACGTAGACGCCTCGACATTCCACGCGATTGGGTCCGTCGTGAAATCGAATCGGCTTATCGAGCAAGCATGCCCGTCATTCCGGTCTACGTGGATGATGCTCCAGGTGTGCCCAGGGATATAGTCGATGGGCTAGGCGAGCTTGAGAGGCTCCCAGACGAGTGGCACCACCGATATCGCAGCGGAAACACCGATGACCTTGAGAGGCTAGTTCACTTCTTGCGCCGTGAGGCGCCTGAGCACGTATGGCGACGCATCACTCCGCAGTCA
>CAYGPA010000499.1:0-4055 GCA_964351535.1 uncultured Planctomycetaceae bacterium | reverse complement strand
CCCGAGGCCGCGGTGCGGACCGAGGAGTTCCTGAACTACTTCAAGCCCGACGTTCCGGCGCCCAGCGAGTCGACCTTCGCGATCCACACCGAGCTCGCACCCAGCCGCTTCGGCCCGACGGCGGACCACTGGATGCTGCGCGTCGTCGTGCGCGGCAAGGAGGTCTCGAAGGAGGAGCGCAAGCCGCTCGCGCTGACGATCGTCCTCGACGTGTCGGGCTCGATGAAGGAGCACGACCGCATGGAGCTCGTCAAGTACGGCGTGCGCATGCTGCTGGGCGAGCTGGACGCGCGCGACTCGGTCGCGATCGTGACCTTCAACAACGAGGCGCGCATCCTGCTGCCGATGATCTCCGCCGCCGACCGCGGCGCGATCGAGACGGCGCTGCACGGCATCCGGCCCGACGGCGGGACGAACGCGGAGTCCGGGCTGAAGCTCGGCTACGAGCTGGCGTCCGCGCGCCTGACGCAGGGCGCGCACAACCGCGTGGTGCTCTTCTCCGACGGCGTGGCCAACGTCGGTCAGACCGACCAGAACCGCATCGGCGACGACGTCGCGGTGCGGCGCGTGGAGGGGATCTACCTCAACACCATCGGCGTCGGCATGGGGAATCACAACGACGTGTTCCTCGAGCAGCTCGCCAACCGCGGCGACGGCCTGTGCAACTACGTGGACACGCCGCTCGAGGCCCAGCGGGCGCTCGTCGACAACTTCCTCGGTGCGTTCGAGCCGATCGCGCGCGACGTGAAGCTGCAGGTCGAGTTCGACCCGTCGCAGGTGCTGCGCTATCGCCAGCTCGGCTACGAGAACCGTCGCATCGCCGACGCGGACTTCCGCAACGACGCGGTCGACGCCGGCGAGGTCGGCGCGGGCCATCAGGTCGTCGCGCTGTTCGAGCTCGAGCGCGCCGGCGGCGCGGACGCCGAGGCGCCTCTCGCGACCGTGCGCCTGCGCTGGAAGCCCCCGCATGGAGCGGGCGGCGCGGCGCCGGAGACCGAGGTCGCCACCGAGATCGAGCACGCCGTCCAGGCGCGCGAGGCCCAGGGCTCCGCCGCGGCGGCGGGACCCGGCTTCCTGCGGGCGACGCTCGTCGCCCAGTTCGCCGAGGTCCTGCGCGGCAGCGTGCACGCCTCGGGCGACTCCTACGACACGCTGCTCTCCGAGGCGCAAGCCCTGGCGCGCACGCTGCGCGACCCGGACTTCACGGAGCTCGTCGAGCTGCAGAAGCAGGCGCGCGACCTGCTCGCGGAGCGGCGCGAGCGCGGTCACGGCGACCTGCGCCGCTGCGTCGACGCCGTGCGCCGCAACGCCTACCTGCGCGCGGAGCTCGAGGAGCTCGAGCGCGGACAGGAGCGCGAGGAGCTGGAGCAGCTCGAACGCGAGAACCGCGAGCTCGAGCAGCGTCTCTCCGAGCTGCTGCGCGGCGCGATCCAGGAGCGCGGGGCCGACCAGGCCGTGCGCGAGCTCGGGGAATTCTGATGCGCCGGCTTCCGCCGCCCGAGGGTCCGGCCTCGGGCCGCTGAGTGCGATCGGCGAGTCCTGCGGGCGCGCCTCTCGGCTTTGTCACTCAACGAGAGTGGGCTGACCTGATATGGATGGCGACCTCGTGCGCAGCGCTGCGTGCGGCATCCCACACTCCCCACGAGACGACGATGAGCTACAAGATCGAGGAAATCGAAGGCATCGGCCCCACGTTCGGCGAGAAGCTGAGTGCGGCCGGAATCACCGACACCGACAAGCTGCTGGCGCGCTGCGGGTCCAAGCAGGGCCGCGCGGAGGCCGCGACCGCGACCGGGCTGCAGGAGTCCCAGCTGCTGAAGTGGGCCAACATGGCCGACCTGATGCGCATCTCCGGCGTCGGCAAGCAGTTCGCCGAGCTGCTCGAGTGCTCGGGCGTCGACACGGTCAAGGAGCTCGCGACGCGCAACGCCGCCAACCTCACCACCAAGATGAACGAGGTGAACGAGGTGAAGAAGCTCAACAAGGGCTCGATCAGCGAAGAGCAGGTGCAGGGCTGGATCGGTCAGGCCAAGAGCCTCGACCCGGCCATCACCCACTGATCGCCGAGCCCGAGTTCCTCCCCTGCCGCGAGGAGCCCACCTGGGGCTGCGCCGCGTCCACCGACGCCGTGCGGCCCCCAAAATGGAACCGGGTTGGCGGCCCTCCCGTTAGAGAAGGGTCGGCGGCCCTCCGAATAGAAAAGGGTCGGCGGCCCTCCCGGCCACCGACCCTTATCAGTCCCTTGCACGGGTGTCGCGAGTTCGTCCTCCCCCGGGCGTGATCGGAACTCGTGCGGGACTGTCCCCCCGAACGTACGTGAATTCTAGGCCCCGCTTCGAGGCCGAAGAATCGGTCGGAACCCTGATTCGGCTAGGGGGATTCCCGTAGAGCTCACGGGTCCAGCGGGGTCAGTCCCTCGCGGATGGCGTACTTGGTGAGCTCCGCGATGCTGCGAACGCCCAGCTTGCGGCTGATGTTGCGCCGGTGGGTCTCGACGGTCTTCGGGGCGATGTGCAGGCGCTCGCCGATCTTGATCGTCGTCAGGCCTTCGGCGAGGAGCTGGAGGACCTCGCGTTCGCGCTGGCCGAGTGCGCGCGAGTCGCGCGGCGGCCCGGAGCGGCTGCGCAGCACGACGCCCGTGATCTCCGGGCTCAAGAAGCGCTTCCCGGCCGCGACCGCCTGGATCGCGCGCAGGAGCTCGTCGGCCGCGGCGGCCTTGATCACGTAGCCCGACGCGCCCGCGTCGAGCATGCTGAGGACGTAGCGCTTGTCGCTGTAGGTCGAGAGCGCGACCACGCGCACCTCGGGCATCTCGCCTTGCAGCAGTCGCGTGGCCTCGATGCCGTTCATGTCGGGCATTCCCACGTCCATCACGACCACGTCCGGGTGCAGCTTGCGGGCGAGCTCGAGGCCGCGCTGGCCGGTGCTGGCTTCGCCGACGACGTCCACGGCCGCGTCGGCGGCGAGCACGGCGCACAGGCCCTCGCGCAGGATCGGGTGGTCGTCGACCAGCAGGATGCGAATCGGCCGCGTTCCGGACCCCGCGGAGCGACCGGGCGATGCGTCGGCCGCGCTCATGTCTCGTCCGTCCCGGCCAGAGGCGCCGTGAGAGAGATCTTCGTCCCTCGTCCGGGCGCCGATTCGATGTGCATCTTGCCGCCGAGGTTGCTCAGGCGTTCGCGGATGCTGGAGAGGCCCAGCCCGCGGGACGCATCGACCCCGGCGACGTCGAAGGCGGTGCCGTCGTCCTCGACGCGCAGCCGGAGCTCGTGCTCCGAGCGCGACAGCGCGACGACCACGGAGTCCGCTTCGGCGTGCTTCGCCACGTTGATCAAGAGCTCGCGCACGGCGCGGAAGAGCAGCGACCGCAGGCGCTCGTCCAGTTCGACCTCGGGGCCCTCCTCCTCCAGCTCGATGCTCAGGCCGTAGCTCTCCTCGACCTCCTCGACCAGCCACTGCAGGGCGGCCTCGAAGCCGAGGTCGTGCAGGATCGGCGGGCTGAGCTGGAAGGTCAGGGACCGCGCGGACTGATTGGCCTTGTCCACGAGAGCCTCCACCGATCGGAGTTCGTCCTTGGCCTTTCCGTCGAGTCGACTGCGCAGCGAGGCGAGCTTCATCTGCGCCAGCGTGATGATCTGGTTCAGGCCGTCGTGCAGATCGATCGCGAGCCGGCGCCGCTCGCGCTCCTCGGCCAGGAGGAGCTCTCCGGTCATGGACTCGAGCTGCGCGCGGCGCCGCTCCTCCAGCTCCTCGAGCGCAGCGCGCAGCTGCTCCTCGATGCGCTTGCGATCGGTGATGTCGACGGCGACCCCCAGGACGGCCCGCACGTTCGTACCCGCGCTGGTGAAGGGGATCTTGGTCGTCTGCAGGATGCGCTCGACGCCTTGGTGATCGACGAACGACTCCTCGGCGATGAACTTCGGCGTGCCATGCTCGATGACCTGCGCGTCGTCGGCGAGCATCCGCGCGGCCTCCTCCGGAACGGGGTGCACGTCGCGGTGCAGCGTGCCGGTCAGCTCCTCGACGGTGCCCCCGTAGGCCTCGGCGTGTGCGCG
>CAYGPA010000498.1:2814-4063 GCA_964351535.1 uncultured Planctomycetaceae bacterium | reverse complement strand
GACCTCAGACCTCGCGGAAGACCGCGCGCATGTTGGCGAGCAACCACTTCGCCGTCCCCGGGTCGGCGGTCAGGCGATCGGCGCCGTGTTCGAAGGTACCCCCGACGACCACGGCGTCGCTGCGTGGGAAAAGGTAGCCGCGGCCCGTGTAGAGGTACTCGAGCGGCTGGGGTTCCAGATGGACGAGCTGGCCGCGCACGGGTTCGAGCGCGCCGTCGGCGAACAGCTCGCGGCTGCCGAGTCCGGTGCAGTTGAACACGAGGCGCTCGGGCACCTCGGCGAGCTCCTCGACGCCGCCGATGCGGCAGCGCTCGATCGTCGCCCCGGCGGCGCGCACGCGCTCGAGGAGTCCCGCGAGGTACACGGGCGGCTCGATGAGCCAGGTCTCGAAACGCACGCCGCTCTGCGGCGGGCCGGGCAGCGGCAGGCGCTCGAGGACGCGCTTCTCCCCCGGGACCGCCGCGAGCTGCCGCAGGCGCGAGCGCGAAGCTCCGGCGTCGTAGACGCGGCGCCGCACGACGCCGAGGCCGTCGCCGGCGAGCGCCTCGAAATGCTCCCAGGAGCGCCGCACGATGCGCTCGAAGCGCGCGCGCTGCGCCGCGCCGCGGCCGCGATCGATGCCCGTGGGCAGCCACATCGCGCCGGCCACGTTCGAGGTCGTGTGCGGCGGGAGGTCCGCGGCGAGGATCCGCACGGCGACGCCGCGCCGCTGGAGCAGGAACGCGGTGGCGAGCCCCACGGCCCCGGCGCCGAGCACGAGCGCCGTCTCCGCGCGCGCGAGCCCGCGCCCGAGATCGTCGGCGGCGAGGTCGAGCGCCTCCAGCGCACTGCCCCACGAGAGCGTCACTCCGCAGCCGCCGTGACCGTAGTCGTGGACGAGCACCTTTCCGGAGCGCTCCTCGCGCTCGATGCGCAGCCCGCCCCGGCGGTACGGGCGCAGCCCCACGACGTGCCGCAGCACGCGCTCGTCGCGCAGGTCGGGCGCCCGCTCGCGCGCGCTCCGCGGACCGCGCTGGGTCGCCAGGAGAAGCGGCAGCCCGAGCCCGAGCGCGAGCACGTCGCGCCGCCGCGGATCAGGGAGGCTCCGGAGGTCCGGCTCGGACCCGGACGGTGCGTCGCCCGTGCCCCTCCCGGCTGTGCGCAGGTCCTCCACCGGGTCGACTACGCGTCGGAGCGCGGATCTTCGCGCTGCGACGCGAGCTCTTTGCGCCACGGCACCGCGTAGGGCCGCTCGACGCCGCCGGGACCC
>CAYGPA010000498.1:0-2714 GCA_964351535.1 uncultured Planctomycetaceae bacterium | reverse complement strand
CGCGAGCTCTTTGCGCCACGGCACCGCGTAGGGCCGCTCGACGCCGCCGGGACCCGACGGCCAGCGGCCGCAGCGCAGGTGCGGACCGTAGACGGGCTCGAGCACGTCGGGCACGAGCACGTCGTCGGGAGCTCCGTGGGCGACCGCGCGGCCCTCGCGCAGGATCAGGATCGACGAGGCGAACTGCCCGGCCAGGTTCAGGTCGTGCGTGGCGACCAGCACGGCGCGGCCCTCCTCCGTCAGCCGGACCAAGAGGTCGAAGGTCGCGAGCTGATGCTCGGGGTCGAGCCAGCTCGTCGGCTCGTCGACGACGAGCAGCGAAGCCTCCTGCGCCAGGGCGCGCGCGATCAGGACGCGCTGACGCTGACCGCCGGAGAGCTGCGTCAGGAGCCGCTCGCCGAGGCCCTCGACGTCGCAGGCGGCGAGCGCCTCGTCGACGGCGCGCTCGTCGTGCGGTGCGGGGCTGCGCAGGAGGCCGAGGTGACCGTAGCGGCCGCCGCGGACGAAGCTCGCCACGTCGACGTCGGGCAGCGCGCGCAGCTCCTGCGGCACGACGGCCAGCAGGCGCGCGCGATCGCGCGGTGCGAGGTCCGACACCGAACGCCCGTCGAGCTCGACCGCGCCCTCGGTCGGCCGCACGAGCCCGGCGCAGAGGCGCAGGAGCGACGACTTCCCGGCGCCGTTCGGCCCGATCACCGCCGTCAGGTCCCCGGGGCGCAGCGTGAGGTCCACGCCGTCGACCGCCCGCAGCGGGCCGGGGTAGTCGAGCGTCGCGGCCCTACAGCGCAGCTCGTTCACCACGACAGGAGGCTCCCGCGCTGGCGCACGAGCAGGAACAGGAAGAACGGTCCGCCGACCAGCGACATCATCACGCCGGGCTGCAGGACCGAGGCGCCGAAGGCCCAGCGCTGGGCCACGTCGGCGCCCAGCAGGAACGTCGGACCGCCCAGCAGGCAGAGGGGCAGCAGGGTGCGGTGCGAGGTCCCGACCACGAGGCGCAGGAGGTGCGGAACGACGAGGCCCACGAACGCGATCTGGCCGGCGACGCTGATCGCCGCCGCGGCCGCGAGCGCCGCCGCGGTCAGGACGACGGCCTTCGTGCGGCGCACGTCGACCCCGAGGCCGGCCGCGTCGTCCTCTCCGCCCGCGAGGAGGTCGAGCTCGGTCGCCACGAAGGGCACGACGGCCGCGGCGAGCAACAGACCCGACCACGCCACGCCTGCGTGCCAACCGGAGCGCGCGTCGAGCGTGCCGAAGCCCCAGGCGTAGATCGCGCGGCCGAGGTCGAAGTCGCTGAGAACGAAGGACTGCACGGCCTGCAGCAGGCCGCCGACGGTCGCGTTCAGCGCGAGTCCGGTCAGGAGCAGCGTCGGAACCGAGAGCCGTCCGTGGCTCGTCGCCAGCGCGGTGGCGAGCAGGGCCGCGCCCAGGCCGCCCGCGAAGGCCGCGGCGGGCACCAGCAACTGGACGACCGGACTCGGCAGCTCGCTCGGGAGCGTCAGGCCGTAGCCGCCGAGCACGAGGATCGCGAGCGCGGCTCCGAGACTCGCGCCGGGCGACACGCCGACGATCGACGGCGACGCGAGCGCGTTGCGGAAGAGCCCCTGCATCAAGCCGCCCGAGAGCGCGAGCGACGCCCCCACGGCAACGGCGACGAGCGTGCGGAAGAGGTGCAACTCGAGGATCGTCTGGCGCGGTCCGGGCAGGGCCTCGGACCAGCCGAGCGCCGCGCCCAGGCCCTGCGCGACCTCGCTCAGCGCGAAGGCCCCCGTGCTGCCGAGGCGCAGGGACTGCAGCACGATCCACGCCAGCGCGACGCTCAGAACGATCGCGAGCAGCGCGCCCCGCCCCCGCGGCCGGCGCCCCGCATCGCCCTCGAGCGCCGCGTCACCCTCGAGCGCCGACCCCGGCGCACCCCCGCGCGGCGTCCCCGCCGCGCCCGGACCTCGCGCGGAGCTCGCTCGAACGGCAGGTCGGGACGGGGCGCTCATTCGCGACGCCGGCGGCGGGTATCGGAGCGCGAGCGCCGATCCGCTGCACCGGAGCCCGGCATCTTAGCCACGTTCCCCGCTAGCCCGAACGATTCATGAGCACGCAGCCGAAACGACACAACCGGCGCCTGCCGGCACTTTGCGAACGCCGGGGTCCTCGACGACCTGTAGAGGTCGCCTGCGGGGCCGGCGCCCGCAAGGTGCCGGCAGGCACCGAGTTGAGACGTCTCGATCTACGCGTCATGAATCGTCCGGGCTAGCGATCGCCGAGCAGCTGGCTGCAGGCGGCGCGCGTCTCGGTGCTGCGCACGTCCTCGCCCAGCACGCGCAGCAGCACGCCGAGGAGCTCGCGATCGCTGAAACGGTCGCGCAGGGACGGCTCGGCGAAGAGGGCGCGCAGCATGGCGACCTTGTGCGACAGCTCGAGGCGGCGAAGGATCGCGCCCCGGCGCAGGTCGCGGAAGACGACCTGGGGCAGGTGCCGCATGCGCAGCCCCGGGACCGGAGCGCGCTCCGCTCCGCAGCCGGGCCCCGGCTCCGCGAGCAGGATGTCGCCGGCCGCGAGCTCCGGCAGGAAGGTGCGCGAACGCAGCAGCCCCGCGAGGGCGAGCGCCAGCGCGCGCAGCCCGCGGCGCCGGTCGTCGGGCGAGCGGTCGAGGGCGAACCAATCCAGGGCCGGGCGCAGGCCCTCGGTCATGCGCTGCACGAGGAACGACTCCCCCG
>CAYGPA010000497.1:0-4064 GCA_964351535.1 uncultured Planctomycetaceae bacterium | reverse complement strand
AGAGACCCCTGTGCACTTCCTTGCCTGAATGAGGCGTTCTTGGTTCGCCTTCGAGCTTAGGAAGACTTCCACTCGCGCGGGGTCCAAAAAAAAAACACCGTCACGGGTTCGTCACGATAGACCTTGTTCCTTCCGCGACCGAGGGTTGCGCACACATCACCTCCGGGAGTGCACTGTCCGGGGTGACTCACCATGGAGTGACAGCCAGAGGCTTCTGGCTGGCAACTGCGCAGGACGACCGAGAGTCCGGCGGAGCGCGTCAGCGCGTGGGCCAGGCCGGGACGTCCTGGACGGTCGCCTCGGCGGCGTTGCGGGTCACGTAGTCGGAGAACGTGAAGCCGAGCAGGATCACGAGCCAGAGGAAGCCGGCGGCGGCGAAGACCCAGACGAGGCGGCTCGAGTAGCGCACGTGCATGAAGTACAGCACGACCAGCGTGCCCTTGATGCACGCGATCGTCAGGGCGACGGGCGTGTTGAAGGCGCCGAGGTCCATGAAGGCGACGCCGATGGTCAGGCCCGTCAGCACGAGCAGCGCGCCGAAGATCAGGAGGTACATGCCGAGCGAGGCGCCGTGGTGTTCCTCGGGCGTGTCGCCCGGGCCGTGCGCGGTCGTCGTGGCGGACTCGGGGGCGCTCATCCGTGCCTCCCCAGCAGGTAGAGCAGCGGGAAGAGGAAGATCCACACGATGTCGACGAAGTGCCAGTAGAGGCCGAAGAACTCGATGTACTGCTGGCGCTCCTTGGTGATGAAGCCGCGCAGCGTCAGCCAGATCAGCCAGATCATGATGCCGAAGCCGATGATCATGTGCAGCGCGTGCATGCCCGTCAGCACGAAGTACAGCGAGTAGAAGACCTCGACGTTCTCGGTCTCGAACTGCGACGAGACGAAGTGCTTGCCCGGCACCAGGCCGTCGTGCCACTTGTGCGAGTACTCGACCGCCTTGACGCCCAGGAACGCGCCGCCCAGCACGATCGTGCCCACGAGCCAGCCGACGATGCCGCGCGCGTGGCCCCGTTCGGCCGCGCGGACGGCCAGCGCCGCGGTCAGGCTGCTACCGATCAGGATCAGCGTGTTGACGCCGCCGAGCACGACGTCGAGGTGGTGGCTGCCCTCGGCGAAGGACTCGGGGAAGCGGTGGCGGTAGACCGCGTACGCGGTGAACATGCCGCCGAAGAAGAGCACCTCCTGCACGAGGAAGGCCCACATGCCGAGGCGACCCGCCTCGACCTGCTGCTCCAGGTCGTCGAACTGGTGCAGGACGGCGCCCGAGGAATCAGACAAGGCTCGTCTCCTCGTGCACGTCGGTCCCCGCGCGCGGGGCGCCGAGTTCGTCGTGGTAGTGGTAGGCCTCGGTCGTGACGACCGGCGTGACGTCGAAGTTCGCCGTCGGCGGCGGCGAGGGCGTGGTCCACTCGAGCCCCGAGGCGCGCCACGGGTTGGCGGCCGCGCGCTGGCCGTACTTCAGCGACCAGAGGAAGTAGGCCATCGGCATCAGATAGCCGAACCCGAGGATCGAGGCGCCGGCCGACGACAGCACGTTCAGGACCTGGAACTCCTCCGGGTACACGTGGTAGCGCCGCGGCATGCCGAGGTAGCCCAGCAGGAACTGCGGGAAGAACGTCAGGTTGAACCCGAGGAAGATCACCGCGGCGGAGATCTTGCCGAGGAACTCGGGGTACATGCGCCCGGTCATCTTGGGCCACCAGAAGTGGATCCCGCCGAGGTAGCCCATCAGCGCCCCCCCCACCATGATGTAGTGGAAGTGCGCCACCACGAAGTAGGTGTCGTGGACGTGCACGTCGACCGCCAGCGTCGCGAGGAAGAGTCCCGTCAGGCCGCCGATCGTGAACAGGCCGATGAAGCCGAGGGCGTAGATCATCGGCGTCGAGAACTGGATCGAGCCCTTGTAGAGCGTCGCCGTCCAGTTGAAGACCTTCACCGCTGACGGCACGGCGACCAGCATGCTGAGCAGCGAGAACACCACGCCGGCGTAGACCGACTGGCCGCTGACGAACATGTGGTGACCCCAGACGAAGAAGCCCAGGATCGCGATCGCGAGGCTGGACATCGCGATGAACGAGTAGCCGAACACGCGCTTGCGCGCGAAGGTCGAGATCACCTCGCTGATGACCCCCATGCTCGGCAGGATCATGATGTAGACCGCCGGGTGGGAGTAGAACCAGAACAGGTGCTGGAACAGCACCGGGTCGCCCCCGAGCTTCGGGTCGAAGATGCCCACCCCGAACAGGCGCTCGATGCCGACCAGCAGGATCGCCGTGGCGAGCACCGGCGTCCCCAGGATCTGGATGAGGCTCGTCGCGTAGTGGGCCCACACGAACAGCGGCAGCCGGAACCACGTCAGGCCCGGCGCGCGCATCTTGTGGATCGTGACGATGAAGTTCAGGCCCGTCAGGATCGACGAGAAGCCCGTGATGAAGATGCCGAGCGCCGTCGCGATGACGTGCGAGTTCGCGTACGTCGAGCTGTAGGGCGTGTAGAAGGTCCAGCCCGTGTCCACGCCGCCCGAGACCACCGCGTACAGCGTGAAGACCCCGCCGATCGTGAACAGGTACCAGGTCAGCAGGTTGAGCTTCGGGAACGCCAGATCCCGCGCGCCGATCATCAGCGGCAGCAGGAAGTTCCCCAGCACGGCGGGGATCGACGGGATCAGGAAGAAGAAGATCATGATCACGCCGTGCATCGTGAACAGCTTGTTGTACGTCTCCGACTCGACCAGGTCGCCCTGGGGCGTGGCGAGCTCGAGGCGGATGGCGACGGCGAAGGCTCCTCCGATGAAGAAGAAGACCGTCATCACCAGCAGGTACATCAGGCCGATGCGCTTGTGGTCCGTCGTCAGGAGCCACGACTTGATGCCGTAGTCGGCGTTCAGGTAGTCGCGCGGCGCGGGCGCGGCCGGTGCGTTGGCGGACGTGCTCATTGGCCGCCCTCCTGTCCCGCCGCGGGCGCCGCCTGGGCGCCGAGCGACTTGATGTACGCCAGGAGCTGCATGAGCTGGTCCTCGCTGAGCTGTCCGTCGTAGGTCGGCATGATCGACTCGTAGCCGGCCACCACGGCGGCGTTCGGTTTCAGGATCGACTCACGGGTGTAGTCCTCGTCGAAGAGCACGACGCGGCCGTCGCGCAGCTGCACGGGCTTGCCGAAGGCGCCGTCGAGCGTCGGGCCGCGGGCGCCGTCGACGCCGGAGTGGCACGTGTTGCAGCGCATGCTCTCGAAGAGCCGCTGGCCGGCCTGCTGAGGCGTCTCGCCGGCCGCGACGCCGGTCAGCCAGCGCTCGTAGTCGTATTCCTCCATGACGACGACCTTGCCGACCATCTCGGAGTGCTTGGTGCCGCAGTACTCGGCGCAGAAGAGGTGGTACTCGCCCACCTTCGTGGCCTCGAACCACGCGATCGTGTAGCGCCCCGGGAGCACGTCACGCTTCATGCGGAAGGCCGGCACGTAGAAGTCGTGGATCACGTCCTCGGAGGTCATCGTCAGCCGCACGGGCACGCCGACGGGCACGTGCAGCGTGTTGATCTCGCGCTGGCCCGTGGGGTGCTGAAACTTCCACATCCACTGCTTGCCCGTCACGTAGACGTCCATCGCGCCCGCGGGCGGGTCGAGCGTGGCGAAGTAGAGCTTCGCGCCCCAGAAGAACATCACGAGCGACAGGCCGAGCGGGATCAGCGACCACAGGATCTCGAGCTGGACGGAGCCGTGGATGCGCGCCGCGAGCACGCCCTTGCGCCGGCGATAGCGCACGGCGAAGAACAGCACGAGCGCGGCGATCAACACCGAGAAGAACAGGCTGACCGCGACGAGGAAGCCGTAGAGGTGGTCGACGGAGTCGGAGATCGTGGAGGCGCTCTCCGGGAACAGCGGGGCGTCTTGCCACATGGCCTAGGCAGCCCTCCCGGTGCCGGTCGGGGCGCTGAGCGGGACCCGGCGCTCCTTGCGGAGGAAGAAAGCGACGAGCGAGACGATCCCGACCACGGTCAGGATCCCGCCCGTGCGCACCATGCGCATGATCGCGACGCCGTACTTGCCCGTCGTCGGATCGTAGT
>CAYGPA010000496.1:0-4066 GCA_964351535.1 uncultured Planctomycetaceae bacterium | reverse complement strand
TCGCGGCGCGAGCGCGGCAGGAAGTCCTGGCGGCGCAGCTCGTCGAGCACGGCGCCGCGGATGCGCGTGTAGGCGTACGTCGAGAACGCGAGGCCGCGCTCCGGCTCCCACGAGTCCGCCGCCGCGATCAGCCCCAGCATGCCGAAGCCGATCAGGTCGTCGCGGTCGATGCTCGCGGGCAGGTCGAGCGAGAGCTTGCCCACGACGTGCTTCAGCAACGGCACGTGATCGAGGATCAGGTGCTCGCGGCTCGCCGGGTCGGGCGACCCGGACGAATCGGGCTCGGGAGTCCGTGCGCGGAGGGTCATGGTTCAGCGGCGCCCTACTCGGCCGACGGCGCGACCTCCGGGTCCGGGCTCTCCGCGGGCGGTTCCTTCATGGCCCACGTCGTCAGCCGCAGCCCGTAGCGCGCCACGAGCAGCACCGCCACGACCGTCGCCGCGCCCCGCAGGGACGCGACCCAGACGGGCGCGTTCACGAGCAACGAGCCGAGCCCCACGGCGGCACCGGAGGCCACGGCGATTCGCTTGCCGATCGACAACCACGCGATTTCCACGGAAGGCACCGTCATGGCGTCATCGGCCGGTTCCGACTGGAGCTTGAGTCGCGCTTTCTCGCCGTCCCCCTGCGCGGAGAGCCCGGCGGGGCCTTCTCGAGCGGCGGCAGCCACGGCTCGAGGTGGCGGACGAGGCGGCGCAGGCAGCCGACCTCCAGCGCCTCGCTGGAGCCCAGGGCGAACGGTCGCTGGAAGCGCGCCGCGTCGGCGACGCCGCGCGTGCGCGGCATCCAGCCCGCCAGCCGCGGCGTGCGGGCGAGGAAGCGCTCGCAGACGCGGCGCACGCGCTGGGCGATGCGCTCGGCCTCCTCCAGGTCGGAGGCCATGTTGACGACCAGCTCGGGCGTCGCGACGTCCTCGCCGCGAGCGCCGGCGCGCGCGTCGAGTGCCTTGATCAGGCCGTAGGCGTCGGTCAGCGCCGCGGGGTCCGGCGTCGTCACGACCCAGACGCGCCCCGCCGCGGTCGCCGCGGCCAGCACGTCGGGGCCGATCCCGGCCGCGCTGTCTCCCAGCACGACGTCGTAGGCGGCACCGAGGCGCGCGATCTCGCCGAACAGCCACGCACGGCGCACGTCGTCGTCCGCCGCCATCTCGGCCGAGCCCGACGCCGCCGCCAGCACGTCGAAGCCGTGCGGCGCGCGCACGATGCAGGCCTCGGTCCGGCAGCGGCCGAGGTACGCGTCCTCGAGCGTGTGCGTCGGCCGCAGCCGCAGCAGCACGTCGAGGTTGCCGAGGCCGAGGTCGAAGTCGACCAGCAGCACGCGGTACCCGCAGCGCGCCAGCTCGACGCCGAGGTTGGCGGAGAGCGTGGTCTTGCCGACGCCGCCCTTGCCCCCGGTCACCCACAGGAAGGGTGCGGCGAGCACGGAGGTCCCCGGCGCGGAGCCGCGGGGCAGAGTTTCGCTGTCGACCGTCACCGGCGGGCCTCCGCGCGCTTCGACTTCGCGGTTCGCCGCGCTGCCTTCGGCGCCGCGGCGCGCTCGCGGTCCGGTGTCCGCTCGCGGCTCGGGGCGGGCGCCGTCGCCGTGGAGAGCCGGCC
Organism: uncultured Planctomycetaceae bacterium; assembly: GCA_964351535.1. Classification (GTDB taxonomy): domain Bacteria; phylum Planctomycetota; class UBA1135; order UBA1135; genus JAUIDW01. The sequence goes on along the minus strand of CAYGPA010000496.1, from coordinate 2,471 downwards.
GCGCAGGAAGAGGTCGGCGAAGTGCGACGGAGCGACCCGGATCAGGCCAGTTTCGGGAGAGGCGCCGCGCGCGAAGAAGTTGAAGGCGAGCGAGCGGCGCGCGAGCGCCTCGACGATCTCCCCCGGGCGCGTCGCGCGGTCGAGCTGCGCGACCAGCGCCGCGCGCACCTGGGGGCCCCGGTAGGCGCCGAGCCAGTCGAGCGCGTCCGCCGCCGAGCCGGCGGCGGACGCGACGAGCCACGGGTGGACGTCTCCCCCGGCGCGCGCGAGCTCGCGCAGCGCACCGTAGCCGCGCTCCGCGCGACCGGCCGTGTCGACCAGCGTCAGCGCCTCCCGCGGCGCACGGCGCACGAGGTCCAGCAGGTCATGGCCGTCGCGCGCCACCTGGGCCGGCATCGACAGCGGATCCAGCGCCTCGCGCAGCAGGGCGATGCCGGCGCGGGACGTGTCGAGCGTGACCGGCACGACCTTGCGACCCGCGGCGCTGAGCCTTCCGGCCAGCTTCGCGAGCGAGAGCGTCTTGCCGGCGCCGCTCGGGCCGACGAACGCGAAGCAGAGCGGCGCGCCGCCGGGCCTGGGGGACGGGGCGACCTGGAACGCGCGCTCGAGCTGCTCCGCGGCGGCGTCGAGGGCGTAGATCCCGCGCGCTCCGGCCGCGGCGACGCGCTGGGTGATCGCGCGCACGAGCGCGCGGCTCGCGCCGTGGCTCTGAAGTCGCTGTTCGACCTCGGACGCGCCCGGCTCGTCGCGACGGGCCCCGCGTGCAATCGGGGCGCGCGGCCCCTTCGCGATCGCGACGGTGACGCCGCCGTCGGGAGTGGACTCGTGGCTGAGGACGACCGCGTCGTCGCCGTGCGCGCGCCGCGCGCGCTGGAGCGCGTCGCGCAGGTCGCGCCCTTGGTAGCGGAGGATCTGCATCAGGCTTCTTCCATTCGGACGATTCCGAGGGTCTCGACCGCCTTGGCCGGGACCACCTCGTTGTAGGAGAGCACCGAGACCTTCGGCAGCGACGAGCGCACCAGCTCCGCGAGGAACCGGCGCACGCCGCTGCGCACGAGGACGACGACGTCCCGACCGCCCTTGGCCGCGGCGCCCACGGCGTCCGCGACGCGCTCCATGAGCGCCTGCAGGTAGGCCGGGTTGACGGTCTGGCCGTCGGGCTCGGTCGCGCCGGTGCCCACGGCGGACGCGAGGCGCGCCTCGATGCCCGGATCGAGCGTCACCGCGTAGATGCGCCCTTCCTTGTCGGCGTGGGTCTCGCACAGCGCGCGGCCGAGCCGCTGGCGCACGACCTCGGTCAGCGCCTCGGGATCCTTGCCCTGCGACAGGTTGTCGGCGATGGCCTCGAGGACCGCGGGGAGGTTGCGGATCGAGACGCGCTCGCGCAGCAGGTTGCGCAGCACGAGCTGCAGCTCGCCGATGCCGAGGCGGTCGGGGATCAGCTCCTCGACGACGGCCGGGGCGGACTTCTTGGCGTTCTCGACGAGCTCCTTGACGTCGTCGCGGTTCAGCAGGTCCGCGAGCGCGCCGCGCAGCACCTCGGAGAGGTGCGTGACGACCACGCTGGTCGGGTCGACGACGGTGTAGCCGAGCAGTTCGGCCTCGTCGCGCTGCCCCTCGGCGATCCACCACGCGGGCAGTCCGAAGGCGGGATCCTTCGTCTCGCGGCCGGCGATGGGCCCGCCGGCGGAGCCGCCGTCCATCGCCATCAGGTCGCTGGGCGAGATCTCGCCGCTCGCGATCTCCTGCCCGCCCATCAGCAGCCGGTACGCGTTGGGCGCGAGGCGAATGTTGTCCTTGATGCGCACCGGCGGAAGCACGAAGCCCTCGCTGACGGCGAGGCGCCGGCGCAGCTGGGCGATGTGGTCGAGGATGCCCGAGCCCGACGCGTCCTGGACCAGCGGGATCAGGCGGTAGCCGATCTCGAGCGACACGCGGTCGACCTGCAGCAGCTCGCCGATCTCGGCCTCCTCGTCCTTGGCCGCGGGCTCGGCGTCGGCCGCGGCGCCGGCCTGCCGCGCGGCGCGCGCGCCGTGCGGCTCGTCCCGGTCCAGCTCGGCCTGCGCCCCGCGCGTCGCGTTCCAGCCGAGCAGCAGCACGCTCGCGAGCACCCAGAACGGCAGCGGCGGCATGCCGGGCAGCAGGCCGATCACGAAGAGCATCGCGGCGGCGATCAGCGTGGCGCGCGGACGGCCGCTGACCTCCTTCATCAGGCTGTAGCCGAGGCTCTGGTTGCTGGAGGCCTTCGTGACGATCATCGCCGCGGCGGTCGACACGAACAGCGCCGGCACCTGGCTGACCAGTCCGTCGCCGATCGTCAGCTTGGAGAAGCGCTGCCCGGCATCGACGACCGAGAGGCCCTGCAGCGAGCCGATCGTGATACCCCCCACCAGGTTCAGGATCGTGATGATCAAGCCGGCGATCGCGTCGCCGCGGACGAACTTCGAGGCGCCGTCCATCGCGCCGTAGAA
>CAYGPA010000495.1:0-4083 GCA_964351535.1 uncultured Planctomycetaceae bacterium | reverse complement strand
ACCGACAAGGTCGAGTACGTCGAGGCGGTGCGAGGATTGCGCCGGTGCTTCCTGTGGGCGCGGAATCCCGACACACCGAGGTACTTCTCGTCGTACGGTCCGACGCCGCGCGTCTCCGCGGAGGAACGCGCCGCCTACGGGCGCACCTCACCGACGGCCGCGCGCATGCTGGCAAACCTCGAGAAGCGCCACGACCGAGCCCGTAGCCGCTGAACAGGAGGCAGGCGCGTCAGCCGCCGGCCGCCGCGACGAAGCGCTCGAGCTTGCGCGGATCCAGCGCGCCGTCGGTGCGCACGCCGGTGCAGAGGTCCAGGCCGAAGGGGTGCACGGCGTCGATCGCGCGCGCGACGTTGTCGGGATTCAGGCCGCCCGCGAGGAACACGGGTACGGGCGACTGCTCGACGATCCGGGCGCTGACGCTCCAGTCGTGCGCGCGGCCGGTGCCGCCGAGCTCCTTGACCTTCGCGCCCGGGTTGCCCGAGTCGAGCAGCAGGGCGTCGACGCCCTCCGCCGCGGCCAGGGCTTCGTCCAGCGACTCTGGACCGAGCACGTGGACCACCTGCACGAGCGCGATACCCGGCAGCGCGGCGCGCAGCCGCGCGTGGGACCCCGGCGGCAGTGCGTCGACGAGCTGCAGCGTGTTCGTGCCGCAGCGGCGCTGCTGCGCGACGATCGCCTCGGGGTCGAGCAGGCTCGTGAGCAAGAACGTCGCGATCGGCGGCGGCGTCGCTGCTGCGATCTGCGCGATGCGCTCCTCGGAGACGACGCCGGGCCCGCTGGGCATGGCCGAGACGAGCCCCAGGGCCGCCGCGCCGGCGTCGATCGCGAGGCGCGCCTCGTCCTCGCTCGCGATGCAGCAGATCTTGATGCGCGGCACGCTCAGGGCAGCTCCGTGAGCACGCACGGCCCGCCGGCGATCACGCGCAGGCCGAGCTTCTTGGCCTCCGCGATGCCCTCCTCGCTCGAGGCGCCGGGCTGCATCCAAACGATCTCCGCTCCGGACTCCGCGGCCTGCCGGACGATCTCCTCGGCCTCGATGGGCCGCGTGACGATCGAGACGTGCTTCACGGGCTCGGGCAGCGAGGTGAGGTCGGGGAAGCAGCGCTTGCCCTCGATCTGCTCCGCGCGCGGGTTCACGGGATAGGCGGTCAGCCCGCGGGCCCAGTAGGCCTTGAGCAGCCGGTTGCCGTACTTCGTGCGGTCGTTCGAGGCCCCGACGACGGCGTAGGGGCCCGCGGCGAGAAAGTCGCGGATGGCGTCCTGCATCGCGGCATCGTGCGAATCGCGCGCGGCCGAAGCAAGCCGGCGGGCGCGGCGCCGCAGCGGACCGGCAGCCGGGCGCGGGCTCCCCGCCGGGACGCTATGCTCACCCCCCTGCGCCGCCGCGCCGCCGCGCGGCGCGTCGGTCGTCATGAAACGGGCAGAGAAAGCCGAGCGCATCGCGAGGATCCTGCAGGAGCTCTACCCCGAGCCCGCGGTCCCGCTGGACCACAGCGATCCGTTCACGCTGCTCGTCGCCGTGCTCCTCTCCGCCCAGTGCACCGACGAGCGCGTCAACAAGACGACGCCGGCCCTCTTCGCGCGCGGAGGCACGCCGCAGGCGATGGCCAGGCTCCCCGTCGACACCATCCGCTCGATCATCCGCCCCTGCGGCCTCTCGCCCGCGAAGTCGAAGGCCCTGAGCCGCACGTCGCAGATCCTCGTCGAGGAGTACGACGGCGCGGTCCCCGCGAGCTTCGAACAGCTCGAGGAGCTCCCCGGCGTCGGCCACAAGACCGCCAGCGTCGTCATGGCCCAGGCCTTCGGCATCCCCGCCTTCCCGGTCGACACCCACATCCACCGCCTCGCCACCCGCTGGGGCCTCTCGAGCGGCCAGAACGTCGAACGCACCGAACGCGACCTGAAAGCCCTCTTCCCCCGCGACCGCTGGAACGACCTCCACCTCCAGATCATCTACTTCGGCCGCGAACACTGCCCCGCCCGCGCCCACGACCTGACCCAGTGCCCCATCTGCTCCTGGGCCGCCACGAAGACCCGCATCGCCGAGGAGGCGCGCAAGAACCGCCCGAAGCGCCGCTCCCGCCCCGCGACGTGAGGCGGAGGCGAACTTTCGCCGCGTAAGCCGAAACAGATCGTTCTCTCGCGGGCCCTGGGAAGCATGCACGCACTCCTCCTGGCCATTCTGCTTCCCCTCTACCTGCACGGCGCATCCCCGCAGGAAGCAGAAGAAGTCGTGCTGCGCGGCACGGTCACGGTCAAGGATCGCACAGGCCTGCTCCGCACGAACGGGTCCGGCAGAGTCCACGTCGAGGTGTCTCACAGCGACGGAGAAATCGAGGATGGCTGGCACGAGTTCCGCGAGGGTCGCTGGCAGATGACCGTGCCGCCCGATGCGCTCGTCTCGATCGGTTACGCGGAGTCGGGACCGGACCCCGTGCTGGTGGTCGAGCCTGAAGAATGGGAGCTGCAGGTCCCGGCCTCACGCTCCATCGACGTCCTGGTCGCGGCGCAGCAGCTCGTCCTCCTCCACGTGTATGACGCGCGGACCGGGGAAGAACTGGACGGAATCACGGTTTTGCAGTGCTGGGGCGATTCATGCAATAGCCTCAGCAAGCACCCGTTTCCCAGCGGCGATCCGAGTGAGGACACGATCGCCCAAGATGCCGAATCTCCGATCCAGCTCCCGCCGTGCGACGAGCCTGGGCTCCGATCGAGGATCACGTACTGGGTTCGGGCGCCCGGATACGCGTGGCGCATTCTCCATTGCGACCCGACACGCGGCGGCGTTCTGTCTGTCCCGCTGGAGCAGGAGGCACGACTGCGCTGGACCCTCGAGGGTACGGGCGTGCATGACTGGAGCGTGTTCTCGATGCGCGACGTCCGCCCGAGGTCGAAGCGCGGGTCCCATCCGGTGTCCCATGCATGGGCACGCCTCCGTTCGGCGCAATTCGAACGCCGCAGAGGCGGGCAAGAGATCGAGCTCGACGGCCTCTTGCCCGGCGCGTACGAGCTCCTCCTGCGATCGGCCGCAACGGTCGCCACCGCACGTGTCGAGCTGACCGCGGGCCGAACGACGGTCGTCGAGTCCTCGTGGCGCAGGGTCGCGGAACGGGTCTCTGTCCGTGGAACCGTGGCGATCCCCGACTCCTGGCCACCCGCGAGGAGTGTCACGCTGAAAGCGAGCGAGGCCGACGCGGCCTGGCCCGGCACCGCGCCCGCGACCTGGACCGAGCGGGACCTCGACTCGGAACCCGGTCGGGTACTCACTTGGTCCTCGCGATCCGCCCTGCAGGGCACCACCGAGCTGGAGCTCGGATTCGGCACGTTCCCGATGACGGCGTACATCGACATCCGAGTCTCGCCGGACGCGACCTGGCACCACGAACTGCCGGACCTCGCGAAGCTCGTCGTCCGCTGTACGGACCTGGAATCCGGCGAGCCACTGGTTCAGCGCGGTGCTCTCGGAGCGCAGCCCGGAGGACCCTCGTCTTTGCGGCTGTCGAGTCCGTCCATCCACCGCGATCGTCGCTCGGGCGAGCGCTCGTTCGCGCTCCCGGTGGGCTCGACCACCCTGCGGTTTCACGCCCCAGGTTGGCTCCTCGTCGAACGGACGATCGAGGTCGCAGCGGGTACGACGCTCGTGACCCTGGAAGGCCCGCGTGCTCATTCTCTGTCCCTGATCCTCCAGGACGGGGAGATGCCCCTGGCCGCTTACAGCCTGGGCGAAGTCCTCAACGGCCTGACGTTGACCCGGGACGGCTCACCGACCGAGCCTGCGGCGTGGATGCTCGCCCGTGGGATTCTGCTCGAACTGGACCACGCCGGTCCCTGGACCGTGAAGCTCGACACGTTGCCCGGGTTCGAGCCCGTCGAGCCCTTCGACGTGTTCCTCCGACGCGGGGAGCGGGTCGAGCGGATCGTTCGGCTGGAGCGTGTGCGGCCGCAACCTCGGTGACGTAGTTCCGCGGGGTTCGGGTCGGTACGATGGAACGCGGTCCACGTGGCCCGGGAGGATCTCACCCATGGAACAGCAGATGTACACACGCCTCGCCGACGCGTGCCTCACGCGGGTGGTCGAGTGGC
>CAYGPA010000494.1:0-4084 GCA_964351535.1 uncultured Planctomycetaceae bacterium | reverse complement strand
ACGAGCTCGTCCAGCGCGCCGTCGACGGCATGGAGATCGTCGACGTGCAGTCGGAATAGCGCCGCACGCGACGCCTTCGCAGCGACGGAGGCGGCGGGGTCCATTGCCGGATTCCGGAGCCTGTGGTGCACTCGAGGACGGTTGCCCTCTCGACAAGGAGAGATAGACATGCCTTACCAGGCTCGTTCCGTGGCTCTGGCGGCGTTCGTTCTGGCGGGAACCGCCCTGGCGCAGGACTCCACGGTTCTGCGAGTGCCGGGCGGACTGGGTCGCGAGGCGCTGGGCGCTTCCGTGACCGTCGACGGCGATACGCTCGTCGCCGGCGCGCCCGGTGACGACACCGCGGGGTTCGAGGCCGGCGCGGCCTTCGTGTTCGTGCGCGAGGGGAGCTCCTGGCCCGTGCTCGCTCAGCTCACGAGCTCGGACGCGAACGTCGGGGACGCCTTCGGGTTCGCGGTCGACGTCGACGGGACTCGCCTCGTGGTCGGTGCGCCGCTCGCCGACGTCGCGGGCATGAACAGCGGCGCGGTCTACGTCTTCGAGCGCGCGGGTCCGCTGTGGACGGAGGTCGCGAAGCTCTCGCCCGCGGACGGCGCGATGGGCGATCGCTTCGGCTTCGCCGTGCAGGTCGACGGCGACCGCATCGCTGTCGGAGCGCCGCGCGACAACGGCCTGCAGACCGACGAGGGCTCGGTGTACGTCTTCCACCGCATCGGTGCGGCCTGGATCGAGACGCAGAAGCTCACGGCCCGCGACGCGGGCCTGCGGCACCAGTTCGGCACCTCGGTGCACCTGGACGGCGACCTGCTCGCGGCCGGAGCTCCGCGCGCGGCGGGCGCCGTCGACAACACGGGCTCGGTGTACGTCTACGAAGCGCTCGGAGCGGCCTGGACCCTCCAGGCCGAGATCTTCACGGCCGCCGGAACCACGGGCGACTACTTCGGCCGCTCGGTCACCGGCGCGGGGGATCGCCTCGTCGTCGGCGCGCCCGGCGACGACCGCGGTGTCGACGGATCGGGAACGGCGTACGTGTTCGAGCGCGCGGGCGCGGTGTGGAGCGAGCTCTCCGCGCTGAACGCGGGCACGCCGGTCCAGAACGCTCGACTCGGAAGGTCGGTCGCGCTGCTCGGCGAGCGCGTCTTCGTCGGAGTCCCCGACCCCAACCGCCGCGGGCGCGTGCTCGAGTTCGGTGGCCAGGGCGCCGCGTGGTCCCAGGAGGCGACCTTCGTCACGGGCCCGGGGCCGCTTCCCCGCCACCGCTTCGGCGAGGCCCTCGCCGTGGACGGCATCACGCTGGTCGTCGGGATGCCCGGAGACGACGCGCTGGGCACCGACTCGGGCGCGGTGCACGTCTTCGACGTCAACGACGACTATCCGAAGGTCGCGTTCCGCGAGGCCACGCTGCCGGACCCGGCGGACATGATCTCCTCGGCCGGGGACGAGTTCGGCCGCTCCGTCTCGCTGAGCGGAACCAGCGCCCTCGTCGGCGCACCCGGAGCTCCCGGCGGTGGCGCCGCGTGGGTGTTCGAGCGGGTCGGCAGCACCTGGTCCACCCCCGTCGCGCTCGTGCCGCAGCAGGTGATGGGCGCCGACCCGCGCTTCGGCACCGCCGTCGACATCGACGGCGACACCGCGCTGGTCGGAGCCCCGGGCGCCGTCGACCCATCGTGCACCACGTGCCCGACCGGCGGCCTGTTCGTCTTCGTGCGCTCCGGCACCGCGTGGGTCGAGCAGGAGGCCATCTACCAGGTGGGTCTCGGCAACAGCCTCGACCTGTGTGGAGACCTCGCGATCAGCACGACGCCCAACTCCGTCAGGACTTACGAGCGCGCGGGGACGAGCTGGTTCCAGGGACCGACGATCTTCAACCTCAACTCGCCGATCCGGGTCGCCACCGACGGACACCGAATCGCCGTCGGACTCCCGGAGGTCTTCGCGACACAGCCCGCGCACGTTGGCGTGTATGTCCCGACGCCTACGTCGTGGATCGAGGAATCGAGGATCGAGACGACGCCCTACACGACGCGCAGCCTGTCGGTCGAAGGCGATCGCCTGGCGATCGGCCTGCCGCTGAACTTCAACAGCCGCGTGCGCGTGTACGAGGAACTCGCGAGCGGCACCCCGGTGCGGCGGGCCAACTTCAACAACCCCGAGATCCGCAACTTCGGCAACGCGTTGTGCATGCGCGGCGACCTGATGGTCGTCGGCGGGTTCAACAGTGCCACCATCGACAGGGCCCAGGTCTTCCACCGCACGGGAGACGACTGGCAGGCGGTGCTGGAGCTGGTCCCCCCCGCGCCCGTACCCAACGACGAGTTCGGCGCCAGCGTGTCCCTGGACGGCGGCCTCGCCCTGGTGGGGATGCCGCGGCAGTTCTTCCAGCCGGGCATGGCCCACGTGTTCCGCGTCGGCGCGCCGCCCGTCACGTACTGCACGGGCAAGACGAACTCGCTCGGCTGCGTGCCGTTCCTGGCGACCAGCGGACTCCCCAGCGCGTCCAGCCCGGAGCCGTTCGACGTCCTCGCCCACGACGTGATCCCCGGAGCGCCGGGGAACCTGATCTACGCCTTCCGCCCCGACGCCACCGACTTCCACGGCGGCAAGCTGTGCGTGAAGGCTCCGTTCCAGACCCTCTCACCGGCGACGACCGCCTCGGCCCTCGGCGCCGCACCGTGCATCGGGCAGCTGTCGCTGGACTTCAACGCGTACATCCAGAGCGGCGCGGATCCGCTGCTGAGCGTCGGACAGACGGCGTACCTGCAGTGGACGCAACAGGACGCGGCCGACCCCGCAGGGTTCGGCGACTCGCTGACCGACGGGCTCTCGCTGTCGATCTGCCCGTGAGTCGACGCGCGCGACGCTAGCGTCGCGCCGAGGCCAGGACCGTCGCCAGCTCCTCGGGGTCGTCCACGTCGATCTCGGCGATGCTGGCGATGGCCAGGCGCGCCGCGCGAGCCACCTCGGGGTTCTGGTCGTCGAGCACCGCCGCGAGCAGCGGGAGGGCCTGGCGTGAGCCGAGCTGCTGGATGCCCGTGCACGCCACGCGGCGCAGGTTCGCGTTGCGGCTCCCCAGCAGCTTCGCGAGCTCCGTCGAGAGCTCGTGGCGGTAGAGCCGGTGGCTCGAGAGCTCTCGAATGGAGGCGGCGATCTGTCCCGGATCGACCGAGCGGAGGCGGAACAAGGCCTCGTGCATGCCGTTCTGGCTCCACTCCTGTTCGGCCTCCAGCCAGCGCTGCCACAGCGCGGCGTGGGCGGGGAAGCGCATTCCGGTGAGCTGCCCGAGCGCCCAGGCGCAGTCGCGCTTCACGCCCTCGGACTCCGACTCGAGGAGCGAGACGAGGATCGGCACGCTCTCGAGGTCCTCGAGCACCGCCAGCGCGATCGCCGCCGCCGCGCACCGCTGTGGATCCGTGGGGTTCAGTTCCTGGCGCAGCATCTGGGCCAGCGTCGCGTTGACCTCGGCCGACGGCGACGGGCCGAGGAGCCGCAGCTGGGACATCACGGTCGTCGCCTGATCGGGCCGCGCCGACAGGACCTGCCGGAGCACGTCGACCCCGCGCGCGTCGTGCGTCGATCCGATGGCGACGACGGCGGTGGACACCAGGTCGGCGCGCAGCGTCGTCCAGGTCCGGGCGAAGCGGTCGAGCGCGCGGGGATCGCGCGTGAGGGTGGCCGTCAGCGCGTGTCGGAGAGCCGGCTCCACGCGACGTCGATCGCCTTCGTCGGTCTCGTTGGCGAACGCGAGAAGGGCGTCGAAGTCGAGCGCCGTGCCGATCGCGCCGTAGATCCAGAGGCGCGCGCACAGCGTGTCCAGGTCCTTCCGACCGGGACGCCAGGCCTGTTCGGCGGACGCGACGGGCGCGTGCCCCAGGGCCTCGAACGTGGCGAGCAGTACGTCCCGCTGGGGCTCGCTCAGGACCTGCGGGTCCTGGCCCTCGACGGGCACGGTGCGCAGGGCGAGCACCTCGAACGCCGGCGCGAGCAGCTCGGGCCCGAGCGGCACCAGCGCATTCACCAGGGCTTCCTGAGTCGGCCTCTCGGGCGAGCGCTGCGACACCAGGATCGCGGCGACCCGATCGGCGAC
>CAYGPA010000493.1:0-4108 GCA_964351535.1 uncultured Planctomycetaceae bacterium | reverse complement strand
CGCGGTTCTGGTCGAGCGGCTTCTCGATGAAGTCCACCGCGCCGCCGCGCACGGCCTCGACCGCCATGGCCACGTCGGCGTGACCGCTGACCATGATCACGGGCGGAGGCGCGGAGCGCTCGACGATGCGCTCGAGGAGCTCGAGCCCGTCGAGGCGCGGCATCTTCACGTCGGAGAGGACCACGGCCGGCTGCCGGCCGGCCTCCCGCGCCTGGTCCAGCCGGGCCAGCGCTTCCTGGCCGTCCCCGGCGGTCCAGACCTCGAAGCCCTCGTACTGGAGCATCATCTCGAGCGCCGAGCGGATGTCGGCGGCGTCGTCGACGACCAGAATGGCGTGGGCCGTCTCGGCCTGCTTCTCAGGCGGGGGAGCTTGCGTGTCGCTTTGCCGGGTCATGGTTGTCCTCCTGGTTGGACAGTGGCTTCGTCCTATGGACTCCCAGGGGCAGGCGATCCCTCCCCGGAACGGCCTTTTTCGGGCCGAGAGGGCGGGTTCGGGGCGCTAGCCTGGTCGGCCGGGCGATGGGGCTCTCGGAACTACGCAACAAGCTGGCCAGGGGCGAGGCCCGGGTCGCAGGGGTCCTGTCCGGGACCTCCGCCGACGGCATCGACGTGGCCCTGGTGCAGCCTGCGGCCGAGGCGCTTCCGGATTCTCCGGCGGGCTCGCCCGCGGCGGGATCGGAGGGGCGGGCGGCGGGACCCTCGGCGGGCGCCCCGGCCCGGCTCCTGGGCTTCGAGACCCGGCCCTTCCCCGCGGAGCTCGCGCGGCGCGTGCGCGCGGTGCTCGACGGGTGCGAGCCGGGCCTGGCGGAGACGGCGCGGCTGCACCGCGACCTCGGTCGGGCGTTCGGCGCCGCGGCGCGCGACGTGGCGCGGTCGGCGGACGTGGCGCTCGACCTCGTCGGCTGCCTCGGGCAGACCGTGTGGCACCACGACGGGCGCGGTCCGGGCGGCCCGGCGAGCCTGCAGCTCGGCGACGGGGACTTCGCGGCCGAGGCGGCGGGCTGCGCGGTCGTGTCGGACTTCCGCCAGCGCGACCTGGCCGCGGGCGGGCAGGGTGCTCCGATCGCCGCGCTCGTCGACGACGAGCTCTTCGCGGGCGCCGCGCGACCCTGCGCCGTGCTGAACCTCGGCGGGATCGCGAACCTGACGTTCCTCGGCGAGCGCGGCGCGCCGGCGCGCTCGTTCGACACCGGGCCCGCCGGCAGCCTGCTCGACGGGCTCGCGCGACGGCTCCTGGACCGGCCCTACGACGACGGCGGCCGCGCGGCGCTCGCGGGCGCGGTGCACCCCGAGCTCGTCCGCGCCTGGCTCGCGCACCCGTACTTCGCGCAGGTGCCGCCCAAGAGCACGGGGCGGGACACGTTCGGCGAGGCCTGGGTCGACGAGCTCGCCGCGGGCGCGAGTTCGCTCCCGGCTCCGGACCTGCTCGCCAGCGCGGCGAGCTTCGTCGCGGCCCACGTCGCCGACGCGCTGCGGCGCTTCGCGGAGCCGGCGAGTCCGGTGTGGGTCGCCGGCGGTGGCGTGCACAACGCGGCGGTGATGGCGGCGCTCGGCGCGGACGCGGCCGGCCCGGTGCGCTCGTCGGCCGCCTGCGGCGTCGATCCGGACGCGCGCGAAGCCGTCGCGTTCGCGCTGCTCGCGGCGCGCTGCGTGCTCGAGCGCCCGTCGACGCAGCCCGAGGCGACCGGAGCCCGCGGCGGCCGGGTCCTCGGCAAGCTCAGTCTCGCGGCGTGGCCCGCCGGGGGTCGAAGCGCGGACGGAGCGACCCCGTGAGCGCGTACGAGCGCGACCTCGAACGCCTCGTCGGCGCCGTGCTCGTCCCCGAGGTGCGACCCGCGGGCTTCCGGCCCGACGACGAGACGCTCGAGCGCTACCCGCCGGTCGGAGCGATCGTGTTCCGCGGCCTCGTGCCCGGCGCGGGCCCGGCGGAGGAGCTCTGGCCCGCGGTGCGCGCGCGCTGCGAGGAGCTCTCGGGGCTGCGCCCCTTCGGCTGCGCGGACCTCGAGGAGGGCGCGGGGCTGCACTTCCGCGGCGGCACGCGGCTGCCCCCGGCCATGGCGCTCGCGGCGGCCGAGGCCGGAGCGCTCCGACGCGGGGAGGACGGGGCCGAGCTGCTCGCCGAGGCCGGCCGCATCACGGCGGCCGAGGCGCGCGCGCTCGGCATCGAGCTCGTCCTCGCGCCCGTCGTCGACGTGAACTCGCGCGCCGGGAACCCGATCATCGCCGTGCGCAGCTACGGCGACCGCGCGTTCGACGTGACGCGCCGCGCGCGCGCCTTCCTCGACGGCCTGCACGCGGGCGGCGCCGGCGGCTGCCTCAAGCACTACCCCGGACACGGCGACACGCGCGAGGACAGCCACCTCGAGCTCGCGCGCGTCGACAAGACGCTCGAGGAGCTGTGGGCCGAGGACCTCGCGCCCTACCGCGGGCTGCGCGACGCGGACGCGGTGATGGTCGGGCACCTGCGCGTCGCGGGCGCGCAGGAGGACGCGGAGGCGGACTTGCCCGCCACGCTGTCGCGCGCGCTCGCGACCGGACTCCTGCGCGACTCGCTCGGGTACCGCGGCACGCTGCTGACCGATGCGCTCGACATGGGCGGCGTGGCGCGCGTGCCGCGGCGCTTCGCGCGCGCGATCGAGGCGGGCTGCGAGGGGCTGCTCTGCATGGCGGCTCACCGCGAGGCGGCCGAGGAGCTCCGTGCGGCCGTGCGAACGGGGGAGCTCTCCGAGCACCGCCTCGAGCACGCGGCCGCGTCGATGCGCGCCCTCGCCGATCGCCTCGCGCAACGCACCGCCGCGGCCGTACCCGCCGACCCCGCCTCCAGCGCTCGGCGCCTGGCGCGCGCCGCGCTCGTCCAGGCCTCGCCGCGGTGGCCCTTCGCACGCGGCTCGCGGGTCGAGGTGCGCGGCCTCGGCGCGGACGACCCGACGCCGGAGGCCCTCCGCGACGCGCTGGGCGCGGACGCGGCGCCCCACGACGAAGCGCCGGTCGTCGTCGTCGCCGCCGGAGTCGTCCGCGCCTGGCGGGGACGCGCCGGCCTCGACCCCGGCGCGCTGGAGCGATTGCTGAGCACGGTGGGGGAGCTGCGCGAGCGTCGACACCCCCGCGCCGTGGTCTGGTTCGCCTCGCCGCAACTCGTGCCGCAGGAACTGCGCGAGGACGCGGGACTGGGGCTTCTGATCGCGTTCACGCCGAGCCCGCCGATGGTCGCCGCCGCGGCGGACTTCCTGCGCGGCACGTGCGCCGCGCAAGGGGCCTCACCCTCGCGCGCCGCCGGCCCGAGGGACTGACCGGGTTCCGTGTGGAATCCCTCCCGGGAGCCCGCCGGAGCTCTTGCAGCCGAGCGAGCTCGGAGCCGCTCCGGCCGGTTACGGACCCGCCGAGCCGGGATAGTCGTGGCGGCGCACGGCGCTTGACCGTTCGGCGGCCCCCGCTATCATCTGCGCAACTTGTTTCGTGCCATGGCGTTCGGGCCATCGCCCCGCGGTCGGGGCGGCTTCCCGGGCGGACTGCCGAGCCTGCCGCACCCCTTCTCGCTACCTTCTCCCCTCAATCGTCCCGGCCCGACCGGGTTCGACCGATCCCACGGACCGCGCGTCCCACGCTTGTTCAGAGGTTGTCCCATGACCGGATGGAACCGGAAGCTCGGAATGGTTGTCGCTCTCTCCGCCCTGGCTCTGCCGGCGGCTGCCCAGGACGCTGGAGAGCTGTTCCGGGAGGGAGTCGAGCTCATGGAGCGCGGCCGCCAGGACGAAGCGCTCGTCGCTTTCAAGAAGGCCCTGTCCGCGGAGCCGAGCAACCAGGAAGCGTTCGAGCTCTTCCGCAGCGTCGACGGTGACGTCTGGCTGAAGATGCTGACCGCCGAGGGCGAGCTGGAGATCGTCGCCAAGCGCTTCATGACGCTCTCGGACCTGGGACGCCGCGAGCGCAGTGACGACGCGGACGCGATCCGCGAGTTGATGGGCAAGGTGCTCTCCGACGACATCGTCGAACGCCGCAGCGGCCTGCGTCAGCTCGTCGCGGAGCACGGCGAGTTCGCAGTGCCCTTCCTGCTGCGCGCGCTCGCCGACCAGGGCGACGAGGACCGTCGCGTGCTGGCGATGGACGC
>CAYGPA010000492.1:0-4144 GCA_964351535.1 uncultured Planctomycetaceae bacterium | reverse complement strand
TCGCGGTCGCGGTCGTGCTCGCGCTGCTGCTCGTGCACCGCGCGCGGCGCAGCGGTCCTCCCGCGCGGCCGCCCGCGGTCTCCGATCCCGAGCAGGTCGTCGCCGGCTACCAGGGAGAGCTCGTCGGCAACGGGGGCTCGCGCCTCGTCGCCAGCCTCTCCCCGCTGCATGCCGACGAAGCGCGGCAGGCGTTCGACGCGCGCGCCCTGGCGCGCCGGCTGCGCCTGGGCGAAGGCGAGCCGTGGCGCCTCGAGCTGCGCTGGATCCCCGAGGTCGAACTCGACCCCGACGCCGAACACGCGGCCGACCGCTCCGTCCACGCCGAGGCGCCGATGCCCGAGCGGTGGGGCCTCGGTCTCGGCGACTTGACGGTCGCGGACGCCGGGGGGACGGCGCTCTCGACGCTGGAGCCCGCCGACAGGCACGACCGCAGCGCACCCGTCGATCCGCTGCGCGCGGTGCTCTCGCCGCCCGAGCAGCCGCTCTTCCCCGGACAGGCGATCGACCTGGTGCTGTGGGGGCGCGCGCCCGAGGGGACGCCGCGCCTGGCGGGCCTGCTCCCGGAGGACGACGCGCTGCGCGCGCGCTTCAAGCTCGAGACCGGCCTCGAGCGGCCGTTCGTCCTCGAGCCCCGCGGCCTGAAGCGCAGCGCACTGCGCAGTGCGATGGCACGCGCCGAGCGTCCGCCGGAAGGCGACGGGGCGGCCGCGCGGATCGACGGCCAGGCCGCCAACCTGATCACGACGCCGCCCGGGATCGGAAGCGGCGGAGACGGACGATGAAGGGCCGCTCGCTCGGTGGCGCGCTCGCGCTCCTGCTCTGGGCCTGTTCCGGAGGAGATCCGGACGGTCGCCGTCCGGAGGACGCGAACCACGCGCCCCCGCGGGCGCACGAGGCGCCCGTCGCCCGACGCCTCGCCGACCGCGTCGTCGCGTTGAGCGAGGAGCTCGAGCGCGAGCGCGCGGCGCGGACCGCCGCCGAGCAGGAGGCCGACGAGCTGCGCCGCGAGCTGGCGCGCTGTGAGGAGTACCGCGTGCAGCGCGAGGAGGAGTGGCTCGGGTACACGCGCCTCGTCGCCACGCTCGACCCCGCGAGCATCCCGCCGGACGTGCGCTTCCGGTCCGAGCTGGAGGAGCCCGCGGCGCCCGCCGACCCGCGCTCCGCCGAGCGGGCCGCGCGCCTGGAGGCGCGGCGGGCCGAGGTGCAGCGCTCGCTCTCGAGCCTCCTGATCCTCGAGGGCGTCCGCACCCTCGACCTGCTCGACCTCGCGAGCGTTCACGACGGGTGGGCCGGACCGGTCGTCTTCCGCCAGCTCGACCACCGCGGGCGGCTCTCCGGAAGCCTGTACGCGGAGCGCCTGAGGCTCGAGGGCAGCATCAGCAGCCGCACGCTGACGCTGGTCCTCGAGAACGGCTACGAGAGCCACGGCGGCCTGCGCATGCCGTTCGCTCCCGCGAGCCGCTCGGACGAGGTGGTCGCGGACGCGGACACGGAGGACGGACCGGACGCCGCTCGGGACGACGCCGCGGCGCCGGGCTCTCCGGCGGTCCTTCCGGCGTTCGGACCCCTGGCGGACGGCGCGCCGACTTCGGCGTTCGATTCCGTTTCCGCCGACGCGGACTTCGAGGTCGTGAACCGGCGTCGCATCCGGTTGCCGGACGTCGACGCCAGGCTCTGGTTCGAGTCCCTCGCGGAGCTCTTCGGCGGGTCGCCGCTCGACACCGACGTCGACGACGGTCGGTGGAGCGCGGCCGTCGTCCGTCACGCAATCAACTCGCTGCTGCGCGAGGACGCGGGCGAGGGCTACTACCGCGTCGCGAAACTGGCGGGCGTCGTCGACGACGTGCTGCGCGACGTCCACATCGAGGAGTTCGACGCCGCCGGCGCGCTCCGCCGGAGGCTCTTCGCCGATTTCCTGCGCTGCCGGCCGACCGAACGCGGCGTCCTGCTCGAGCTGCGCGACGGCGCCGTCGTGCGCGGCGACCAGAAGGCCCCGTTCCTCGACGGCGAGCTGCGCCTCTACCTGCCGCGCGCGCGCGCGGAAGCCTGGCGCGCCGCGGGCATCCCGGGCTTCGCGCCCGCGCCCGGCGAAGCGTCGGGGTCCGACGAGCCGTCCGATACCGGCGAACCGTCCGATACCGGACCGGCGCGCCTTGACGGTGCGTCGACCGGAGACGAAGCGTCGCCGGGGCCCCCCTCCCGCGGGGGAAGGCCGCGGTGAACCTCTTCGACTTCGACGCCCTCCCGCCCGAGCCGCCGACGAAGCCCGCGAGTCCGCGGGCCCCCGCGGTCGAGAGCGTCGGCGAGCTGACGCAGCGCATCGAGGAGGCCCTGGGGACCCTCGGCCGCGTGGCGGTCGAGGGCGAGCTCTCGCGGCTGACGCGCGCCGCCTCCGGGCACGTCTACTTCGACCTGAAGGACGCCGACGCGCGCATCTCCTGCGTCGTGTGGCGCAGCCGGGCGGGAACCGCGCTGCGCGACGAGCCGCGCGAGGGCATGCAAGTCGTGGTGCACGGCAAGCTCGACGTCTACGCGCCCCGCGGCACGTACAGCCTGATCGTCGAGCGCGTCGAGCCCGCCGGAGTCGGCGCGCTGCTGCTGAAGCTCGAGCAGCTCAAGGCGGAGCTGCGCGACCTGGGCTGGTTCGAGCGCCGGCGCCCGCTCCCCGCGCTGCCGGGCGTCGTCGGCGTGGTCACCAGCCGCGACGGCGCGGCCTTCCAGGACTTCCTGCGCACGCGCAGCCTGCGCTGGCCGCTCTTTCCCGTGCGCCTGGCGCACGCACCCGTGCAGGGCCCCGGCGCGGCCGAGCGCATCGCCGCGGCCATCGCGCGCCTGGACGCGAGCGGCGTCGACGCGATCGTGGTGTGCCGCGGAGGCGGCTCCCTCGAGGACCTGTGGGCCTTCAACGAGCGCCCGGTCGCCGCCGCCGTGCACGCGGCGAGCGTACCCGTGGTCTCGGGCGTCGGTCACGAGACCGACGTCACGCTGTGCGACTTCGTGGCCGACCACCGCGCGCACACGCCGACCGACGCGGCGCAGCTCGTGATCCCCGACCGCGCGGCGCTCGAGGCCGAGCTCGAGCGCGCGCACGATCACCTCGGCCGCGCGCTGGATCGCGCGCTCGAGGGCCGCATGGAGCGCTTCGCGCGCCTGGCCGCGTCCCGCGTGTTGCGCGACCCGCGCTGGATCGTGGGGGACCGCCTCGAGCGCCTCGCGGCCCGCGCCGCGGCGCTGAAGGCGGCGGCGCGGCGCTTCGGCGACGCCTCGCGCACGCGCTGCGGCGAGCTGGCCACGCAGCTCGAGCGTCACCACCCCGCGGTGCGCCTCGAGCGCAGCCGCGCGCGGACGGCGGAGCTCGCGGCGCGCCTCGAGGCTCTCGCCGCGCGCGCCCTCGACGCGCGCGCGCGCCGCGCCGACGTCGCGGCCACGTCGCTGGAGGCCCTGTCGCCGCTCGCCGTGCTCGAGCGCGGCTACTCGATCACGTCCCGCGCGACCTCCGGCGAGCCGCTGCGGTCCGCGGCCGGCCTGCGCTCGGGCGACCGGCTCGAGACGCGCCTGGCGGACGGCACGGTGCTGTCGACGGTCGAGGGCACCGCCGGCGAGGAGGCGACCTGATGCGCGTCACCGCGGTCGTCGTGAACTGGAACGGGGGCGAGGAGAACGTCGCGTGCCTCGCGTCGCTCGACGCCCAGACGGCGCCGCCGGCGGAGATCGTTTTCGTCGACAACGGCTCGAGCGACGGCTCGCCCGACCGCATCGCCGCGCGCTTCCCGGACGTGCACCTCGTGCGCAACGAGGCGAACCTGGGCTTCGGCGGCGCCAGCAACCAGGGCATCGCGCTGGCCCTGGAGCGCGGCGCCGACGCGGTGTTCCTCGTCAACAACGACGTCGAGCTGCCGCCCGAGACGCTGGCCGAGCTCTGCGAAGCGCTCGCGCGCGAGCCCGAGGTCGGCATCGTCGGCCCGCGCGTGCTGTACCGCGACGAGCCGCGCCGCATCTGGGCCGCGGGCGGCGTGCTGACGTGGCGTCAGAACCTGACGACCCTCCGGGGTCACCGCCAGGAGGACCACCCGCGCTGGCAGACCGAGTGCCGCGTCGACTACGTGCCGGGCTGCACGATGCTCGTGCGCCGCGAGGTGTTCGA
>CAYGPA010000491.1:0-4153 GCA_964351535.1 uncultured Planctomycetaceae bacterium | reverse complement strand
CTGTTTGATCGTGCTGGCGATGACGCGCGGTCCGGCGAAGCCGATCAGTGCGCCCGGCTCGGCCAGGGTCACGTCGCAGATCGACGCGAAGGACGCCGTGACGCCGCCCGTCGTCGGGTGGGTCATGGTGCAGACCGAGAAGCCGCCCGCGTCCGAGAACTCCGCGAGCGCGGCGCAGGTCTTGGCCATCTGCATCAGCGAGATCACGCCCTCGTGCATGCGCGCGCCGCCCGAGCTCGTGAAGATCAGGAGCGGTCGCTTCAGCTCGCGCGCGAGGTCCGCGGCCAGGGCGATCTTCTCGCCGACGACCTCGCCCATCGAGCCGCCGAGGAACGTGAAGTCGAGCACCGCGATCACGACCTCGCGGCCCTCGACCGCGCCGAGCCCGCAGAGCAGCGCCTCCTTCTGGCCCGTGCGCTCGACGGTGCGCCGGATCTTCTCGAGGTACGGCACCTTGTCCTCGAACTGCAGGCGGTCGATCGTCTCGAGATCGGCGTAGCGCTCGTCCCAGCTGCCCTCGTCCAGTGTCAGCCGGATGCGCTCGCCGCCGGGCAGCGTGAAGTGGAAGTCGCACGAGGGACAGACGCGGCTCTTCTCCTCGAGCTCCTTGCGGTAGATCGTCTTGCCGCAGGACTCGCACTTGAGCCACAGGCCCCCGGGCATGTCCTTCTTCTTGCGCAGGCGCGAGAAGCGCGACTCCGCGAGCTTGGGTTCGGGCGCGCGCTCTTCGTTGGGCTTGGCTGAATCGGCCATGGTCTTGGATCGGCGGCGCGGCCGTCAGGCGACGCGCGACTCGGAGCGCGCGGCTTCCGCGCCGGAGCGCAGCGTGGCGATGGTTCCCTGGCGGTCGTCCGACCCGAAGATCGCCGAACCGGCCACCAGCACGTCCGCGCCCGCCGCGGCGCAGCGCGGAGCGGTTCGAGGGTCGAGGCCGCCGTCCATCTCGACGTGCCCCGCGTAGCCGCGTTCGCGCAGCCAGCGCGTCTTGGGCAGCACCTCCTCCATGAACGACTGCCCACCGAAGCCCGGGAAGACGCTCATGACGAGAACCAGGTCGACCAGGTCCAGCAGCGGCTCGACGCTCTCGATCGGGGTGTCGGGGTTCAGCGCGACGCCGACCTTGGGGACGCCGACCTCGCGGAAGCGCGCGACGACCGCGCGTCCCTCGGCCGCGGTCGGCGCGACCTCGACGTGGAACGTGAGCACGTCCGCACCCGCCTGCGCGAACGGCTCGGCGTACTTCAGCGGGTCGGTGATCATCAGGTGGACGTCCAGCGGGCGCGTGGCGACCGCGTCGATCTTGCGCACGACCGGCGGGCCGATGGTCAGGTTTGGGACGAAGTGCCCGTCCATCACGTCGACGTGCAGCCAATCGGCGCCGGCGGCCTCGATTTCACGAACCTCCTCTCCGATGCGCGCGAAGTCGCAAGAGAGCAGCGAGGGGGCGATGAGGATCGGGCGCTCGGACATGGTCGTTGGATTCGCTTCGGCACGGGCCCGACTCGGGCGCGGCCTCGGTCGGGGTTCGATCATAGCCCCAGGTCCGCGCGGATTCCCGCCCCCTGCCGCTCCGGGAGCCCTGGGGCGCCTGCCCGGCACACCGTGACGCCCGTCCGCGTCCCTCGCGACGCCGCGAAGGATGCGGACAGGGCCCGCCGGGTGTCAGGCCTTCGCGAGTGCCGCGATGCCGGGCAGCTCGGTGCCCCCGAGCAGCTCCAGCGAGGCTCCCCCGCCGGTCGAGATGTGGTCGATGCGATCGCCGACGCCGAGCAGCTCGATCGCCGCGACCGAGTCGCCGCCGCCGACCACGGTGTAGCCGGAGCAGGCCGCGACGGACTGTGCGACGGTCTCGGTGCCGGCGCGGAAGGCCTCCATCTCGAACACGCCCATGGGGCCGTTCCAGACGAGGGTCTTCGCTCCCGCGATGCGCTCCGCGTAGAGCGCGCGCGTCCTCGGTCCGATGTCCAGCGCCATCCAGCCCGCGGGGATCGCCTCCCCGTCGGTGGTGCGCTTCTCGGCGTCCGCGGCGAAGCGGTCGGCGATCACGTGGTCCACGGGGACGAGCAGGTCGACGCCGCGCCGCTCGGCCTCGGCCTGCGTCGCGAGCACGGTCTCGACCTCCTCCGCCTCGCAGCGCGAAGCGCCGACCTCGACGCCGCGCGCCTTCAGGAAGGTGTAGGCCATCGCGCCGCCGATCAGCACCGCATCGACCTTGGGCAGCAGGTTCTCGATCACCGGCAGCTTGTCGGAGACCTTGGCGCCGCCGAGGATCGCGACGAAGGGCTTCGCCGGGTCGTGCAGCACGCGCTCGAAGGCCTCGAGCTCGCGCTGCAGCAACAGGCCCGCCATCGACGGCAGGAGCTCCGCGACGCCGGTCACCGACGCGTGCGCGCGGTGCGACGAGCCGAAGGCGTCGTTGACGAACACGTCGCCGAGCTCCGCGTAGGCCTTGGCCAGCTCCGCGTCGCCCTTCGTCTCGCCGGGATGGAAGCGCACGTTCTCGAGCAGCACCACGGAGCCCTCGGGCGCCGTGTCGATCGCGCCGCGCACGCCCATCCCCGTCGTCTCGTTCAGCTTGCGCACCGGCGCGCCCAGCAGCTCGGCCAGGCGCTTGCCGACCGGCGTCAGGCGCAGCGACTCGTCCACCTCGCCCTTCGGCCGGCCGAGGTGGCTGAGCAGCACCGGGCGCCCGCCCGCCTCCAGGATGGCCCGGAGGGTGGGCAGCGCCGCGCGGATCCGCGTGTCGTCGGTGATCTCGCCGTTCGCGTCGAGCGGAACGTTGAAGTCGACGCGCACGAGGACGCGCTTGCCGGCCAGCAGCTCGGGCTGCAGGCCCCGCGGACGTCCGGCCATGTCAGGAGAGCCCGTGCGCGAGACGCATCAGGTCGACGACGCGGTTCGAGTAGCCCCACTCGTTGTCGTACCAGGAGACGACCTTCACGAGGCGCTCGCCGAGCACCATCGTCGACAGCGAGTCGAAGATCGAGCTGTGCGGGTTGCCCACGATGTCGCTGGAGACGATGGGGTCCACGCAGTACTCGATGACGCCCTTCTGCGCGCCGTTCGCGGCCTCGCGCATGGCGTTGTTGATCTGCTCGACGGTCACGTCCTTGTCGAGCTGGGCCGTCAGGTCGACGACCGAGCCGTCCGGCACGGGAACGCGCAGCGCGTAGCCGTCCAGCTTGCCGTTCAGCGCCGGCAGCACCTTGCCCACGGCGCGCGCGGCGCCCGTGCTGGTCGGGATGATGTTCTCGGCCGCCGCCCGCGCGCGGCGCAGGTCGGAGTGCGGCAGGTCGAGGATGCGCTGGTCGTTCGTGTACGCGTGCACCGTGACCATCAGGCCGCGAACGAGGCCGAAGCTGTCGTTCAGCACCTTGGCCATCGGGCCGAGGCAGTTGGTCGTGCAGGAGGCGTTCGACACGATGCGGTCGCTGGCCTTCAGCGTCTCGTCGTTGACGCCGAGGACGATCATCGCGTCGATCTCGTCCTTCGGCGGAACGGTGAGGATGACCTTCTTCGCACCCGCGTCGAGGTGCTTCGTGCAGTCCGCGCGCGAACGGAAGATGCCCGTCGCCTCGACCACGAAGTCGATCTTGTTGTCGCCGTGCGGCAGGTTCGCGGGGTCGCGCTCGGCCGTGATGCGGATCGTCTTGCCGTCGACGGTGATCGCGCCTTCACCGGCCTCGACCTTCCCGTCGTAGCGGCCGTGGACCGTGTCGTACTTGAGGAGGTGCGCGAGCGTCTTCGGATCGGTGATGTCGTTGATCGCGACGACCTCGACGTCGTTCGAGCGCTGAGCGATGCGGAACACGTTGCGACCGATGCGGCCGAAACCGTTGATGGCGATGCGGAGGGCCATGAGCTTCCTGGCGTGGGGCTGGGGTATGGAGAGAGGTGCGGGGTGGCGGAGGGTACCGGCACGGGGATCCGAAGGCTCTACGTCCTCCGGCGGACGCGGCCCGAAGTCCGGGGCGAGGCCGGCGAGACGGCTGGAGCCGGGCCCGGACAGGCGCCTCCCCGAGAGCCCCGAACAGGCTCCGCACCCGGCCGGCCCGGTGGGTCGGCGCCGGCTCGGATCCGGAGGTCCCCGGGGGGCCAGGGGAGGCCAGGCGCCCCTCGATTCCCGCTCGGAGACCTGCGCGAGGTTTCCGGC
>CAYGPA010000490.1:1996-4168 GCA_964351535.1 uncultured Planctomycetaceae bacterium | reverse complement strand
ACTGCAGCCACTCGACGTTCTCGCCGATCTTCTCGGCGCAGCGGTGCAGGTAGCCGAGGTGCGGCTGCGCGCCGGTCACGAGCTCGCCGTCCGTACGGATCAGCACCCGCATCACGCCGTGCGTGGCCGGGTGCTGCGGGCCCATGTTGACCTCGAGGTCCGACGTCTTCACGTCCAGCATGAACTCGCGCTCGCCGCTGGGCAGCGCGCGCGCGTTCTCGGGAAGCGTGACCGCGACTTGTCGTTCTTCAGCCATGTTCGCTAGACGCAGGAGATGCCGTGGTACTCGGTCGGGAACTCGTAGTCCTTGCGCATCGGGAAGCCCTCCCAGTCGTCGGGCAGCAGGATGTGGCGCGGGTCGGGATGCCCGGCGAAGGTGATGCCGAACATCTCGGCGCACTCGCGCTCGTGCCACTGCGACGCGCGGTGCGCGGGCACGGTGCTGGGCATGACGGGATCGGACTTGGGCAGGAAGCACTTGACCGCGAGCCGATGCCGCTGGGTCAGGGACAGCAGCGCGACGTTGATCCAGAAGTGATCGTCGTCCTTGGCGGGATCCGTCGCGGTGATGTCGGCCAGCAGCTCGAGCTCGAGCCGCGGGTCGTCGCGACACACGATCAGGAAGTCGACGAGTTGCTGCGGATCGACGATCACGAACGGATCGCCGGCGCGCCCCTTGTCCTTCTTGTCCTCGGGATTCGGCTCGCGCGGCAGGTCGACGCCCTGCAGCCCGGGTGCACCGATCGCCTGCAGACGGTCGTGGATGGCCTCGAAGTTCATCGCGGAGCTTCCGGACTCAGGCCGTGCGGGCCGGCTTGCGGATGACGGAGGAGTTGCGGATCTTCTCTTGGAGCTTCATGAGCCCCTCGAGCAGCGCCTCGGGCCGCGGCGGGCAGCCGGCGATGTAGACGTCCACCGGGACGACGCGGTCGACGCCCTTCACGACGGTGTAGCCGAACTTGTAGTACGGGCCGCCCCCGGTCGCGCACGCGCCCATCGCGATGACGTACTTCGGCTCCGGCATCTGGTCGTAGAGCCGCTTGATGCGCTCGGCCATCTTGAAGTTCACCGTACCGGCCACGATCATCAGGTCCGCCTGGCGCGGCGACGCGCGGAAGGCGCCCGCGCCGAAGCGATCGATGTCGTGGTGCGCGCAGCCGACGGCCATCATCTCGATGGCGCAGCACGCGAGGCCGAACGTCATCGGCCAGATGCTCCACAGGCGTGCCCAGTTGAGCAGCCAGTCGACCTTGGTCGTGAGGACGTTCTCCTCGAACTGTTTCTCCAGCAGGCCCATGGGTGGATCCTCGTAGGTGTGCGGCGGTCAGGCCGCGGGTTCGGAGACGGTCTCTTCTTCGCCGTCTTCACCGTGGCCGTGGCCGGAGTCCTCCGCCGCCGCCTGCAGCGCGGAGACCGCGGTGACGCGTCGGCTGGTGGAGGGGATGTGCGGGTTGTAGTTGCGGTCGCCCTGGTACGAGAGGACCCAGTCCAGGTCGCCCTTCGCCCAGACGTAGGCGAGCCCGAGGAAGAGGATCGTGATGAACAGGATCCCCTCGATCAGCGCGAAGGCGCCGATGCCGCTGCCCGCGGCCGCGCCGGTGCCGCGCAGCGCGTCCTGCAGCACGAGCGCCCACGGGAACAGGAACGCGATCTCGACCGCGAACACGATGTAGACGAGGGCCACCGTGTAGTAGCGGATGTCGAACTGGACCCAGGCGTCCCCGATGGCCGGCTCGCCGCACTCGTAGGTCTCGAGGCCCTGCTCGTGGCCCCGCTTCGGCCGGATGACCGATGCGATGAGCAGGTTGGCGAACACGAATACGAGACCGACGCCGGAGAAGACCAGGACGTTCAGGTAATCGAAGTACATCGGCGTCTCGGAGGAAGCGGGTGTGGCTCCGGTGTGTGTGGATCCGCGTGGTGGAGGGAGCGCGTCGATGGCAGAAGACCCCTGCGGGCCACATGCATCGGGCGCCTCGGGGTCTCGCGTAGGACGGGCCCTCGGAGCGCCTCGGGCGGTCGCGAGAGTCGGTCCTAAGACTTTGTGCGGCAAGGAGTTTAGAAGTGGTCTCCGGTGCAGGTCAAGCGCCGTCGACGCGCCGTGCCGAGGCGGTCTCGAGGATGTGGGGAAAGCCCTGTCACCGCGCGAGATACGACCGGTCCACGGAACGA
>CAYGPA010000490.1:0-1896 GCA_964351535.1 uncultured Planctomycetaceae bacterium | reverse complement strand
GTCCGCTGGCTGCGCCTCTGGCCCGAGCACCCGGTGCGGACGCTGCTCGCGCTGGTCCTGGCGCTGGGAGCCGCGCGCCCGCGGGAAGCGGCGCGCCGCGACGGCGACGGCCGGCGCGAGGGCGCCCCCGGATCGCCCCCGGCCGGTGCCGAGGCTCCCAGGGTGGTCAAGGGGTCTCCATCGCCCTAGAATGGTCGCGGAGGCCACCTGAGGCCCCAGATCGCTGGGGGAGCGCGAGTCCGATTGCCCGACACGGATGTCGGCCCGGCACGGATGCCGGGAGGACCGCGAAGGCCATCGAGCCGCCCCACGACCCACGACGACGATGCACCCCTACGAATTCGCGGTCTACGGGCCGTTCAAGACCAAGGTCAAGGGCGGGGCCCTCGGCATCAACCTGCTGCCGACCGACACCGGCAAGGGCGAAGAGGCCCTTATCTTCCAAAGAACGGGCCCCTCGAACCCGGACGACATCGACCTGAGGGCCAGAAACATCCCTTCCGCGGGTGTCATCGTCACTTGTTCTGCCCGTCGGATCATCGAACTGTCGAAGGGCGGCGAGAAGGTCTCGCGCATCCTCGTGGCCGGCAACGCCGAGCCCACTTTGCACCCCGGTTTTCAGGAAATTACAGAGAACCTGAGGGACCTTCGGGACAAGTGGTTCCCGAAGGCCAAGCTCTGCCTGCTGACGCGTGCGGTCGACCTCTCGCACGGGGACACGCGCCACCTGGTCAGCATCTACGACCGGGCGATCCTGCGCTTCGAGTGGGGCACCGCGAAGACCTTCCAGAGCCTCGCCGGCGTGCCGAGCACGCAGCTCAAGCTCCTGCAGGATCAGATCGCCGGCCTGGACCGCCTCGTCGTGCAGGCCTCCTTCCGCAAGGAGGGCACCGTCGACAACGCGTCGGACTCCGAGGTCAAGAACTGGATCAAGCGCCTGACCGAGGTCCGCCCGATGGCGGTCCAGCTGACCGCGCCGGACAGCCGCACGAAGGGCGTGCGCGGCGCGACGACGAACAAGCTCGAGAAGATCGCCGCCCTGGTGTCCGAGGCGCTCGAGGACGTCCCGGTCGAGATCCTGGCCGAGGCCGTCCAGCCCGCCTGACCCGTGGCCACGCCCCTCGCGGAACTGCGCGGAGTCTCGCACGCCTTCCGGGGCGCGCCCGCCGGCTCCGCGGGCGACGGTCGACACGTCGCGCTGCGCGACGTCTCCTTCGAGGTCCGACCCGGCGAAGTCCTGGGCCTCCTGGGCCCCAACGGCGCCGGCAAGACCACGGCGATCCGCGTGCTCTGCGGCCTGCTCGCGCCGGACGAGGGCAGCGCCAGCATCTCGGGCCACGACGTGCGGACCGAGCCCCTGGCGGCTCGCCGTCGGCTCGCCTTCGTGCCGGACGGCGCACCGCTCTACGCGAACCTCTCGCCGCGCCGCCACCTGCAGCTGGTGGGGCGGCTCCACGGGATCGCCGAGGAGCGCATCGCGGCGGAGAGCACGGGCCTCATGGACGCGCTGGGTCTCGCCGATCGCATCGACGACCCCGTCGGCGGCTTCTCGCGCGGCATGCGCCAGAAGACGGCGCTCGCGTGCGCGCTGCTCCCGCGACCCGATCTGCTCGTGCTCGACGAGCCCCTCTCCGGCCTGGACGCGACCACGACGGCCGTGATGAAGGAGATCCTGCGCCACTGGGCCGCCGAGGGGCACGCGGTGCTCTACACCTCCCACCTGCTCGACGTCGTCGAACGCGTCTGCGACCGCATGCTCGTCCTCCAGGACGGCCGCCTCACGGCCTCGGGAACCCTCGACGACCTGCGCACGCGCTCCGGCAGCGACGGCACGCTCGAGGACGTCTTCCGCACCCTGACCCACGCCGAGGATCCGACCACCCGCGCCCGCGCCGT
>CAYGPA010000489.1:2076-4200 GCA_964351535.1 uncultured Planctomycetaceae bacterium | reverse complement strand
TCGAG
The DNA here is from genome assembly GCA_964351535.1 of uncultured Planctomycetaceae bacterium. Lineage (GTDB taxonomy): Bacteria > Planctomycetota > UBA1135 > UBA1135 > JAUIDW01. The sequence goes on along the minus strand of CAYGPA010000489.1, from coordinate 4,195 downwards.
CGCTCCGGCCGCGCGCAGCTCCTGCACGCAGAAGCCGACGCGCTCGCCGGCCGTGTCGTCGAGGTTGAACTCGAGCTGCCAGACCGTCCGCGCGCCGTCCGCCTCGCGTTCGGCAGCGGCGGGAGCCGGCGTCGCCTCGGCCACGTCGCCGAGCTGGACCCGCAGGAGGTTGGGCGGCCCTTGCGGGAAGTCGCGGTGCCCCGCTCCGTAGCCGACGGCGAGGGCCGTGAAATGCGTGGGAGCGTCGAAGGCTTCCGCCCAGGCCGCGAGCAGCGCGGCCCCGGTCGGCGTGGTGCGCTCGCCCGGGCCGCCGCCCGCCAGCGCGGGCAGGCCGCGCAGGATCTCGGCCGTCCCCGGCGCCGGCACGGGCATCACGCCGTGCGCGCAGCGCACCGTGCCCTCGCCGAGCAGCGGCGGGGTGCAGACGACGCGCTCGACTCCGAGGCGCTCGAGGGCGAAGGCCGCGCCGCACACGTCGACGAGCGAGTCGACGGCTCCGACCTCGTGGAAGTGCACGGCCTCGATCGTCGTGCCGTGCACGCGCGCCTCGGCCTCGGCGATGCGGCGGAACACCTCGGCGGCGCGCGCGCGCGAGGCCGTCGTGAGCGGCGCGCGCTCGACGATCGCGAGCAGGTCGCTCAGGTGGCGATGCGGCGGGTGGTCGCTCTCGTCGGTACGCACCTCGAGCAGCTCGGCCGTGATCGAGCCGCGCTCCGCCCGTGAGCGCTTCAGGCGGCACTCGCCCGGCACGAGCGCGCGCGCGAACTCGGCGAGGTCCTCGAAGCGGAGCCCGGGGTCCCCGAGGTCCAGCAGGGCGGCGAGGAACATGTCCCCGGCGATGCCGCCGAAGGGTTCGACGTAGAGGGTGCGCACGCGCGCAGTCTCGGAGATCGGAGGCTCGCGGGCCACGTCAAACCCCGGGGTCCGCGCTGCCCCGCGCAACGGCCAGCACGCCCACGGCTCCGGCACCCGCCCGGCGCAGGACCCGCGCGCACTCGTCCGCGGTCGAGCCGGAGGCCACCACGTCGTCGACCAGCCACGCGTGCGCTCCGGAGAGCTCCTCGCGCGTGGCGGCGAGCGTGCCGAGGAGCGCCGCGGAGCGCAGGGCGAAGGCGCCGCGCACGTTGGCCCGCCGGGAGCGACTCCCGGGCCCGCCCTGAGGGGCCGTGGCCCGCGTGCGGCACAGGGCCGAGAGCGCCCGCGGGCCGCCCGCCTGCTCGACCGCCCGCGCCAGGAGCGCCGCCTGGTCGTACCCGCGCTCGAGCCGGCGCCAGCGGTGCAGCGGAACCGGCACGAGCACGTGCCGCCGCGCGGGGGAGCCCGCCTCGATCTCGACCCGCAGGCGCTGCCACAGCGCGGCCCCCAGGAACGCCGCCAGGTCGGGCCGGCGCCCGTACTTGAACGCCAGAATCCAGGCGCGCGCGGACGACCCCGCCGTCGCCGCGGCGGACGCCCCGTGCCCTTCCGATCCATCGAGCCCTCCCGGCGCATCGGGCCCTCCCGGCGCATCGGGTCCTCCCGGCGCATCGGGTCCTCCCTGCGCATCAGGTCCTCCCTGCGCATCAGGTCCTCCCGGCGCATCGGGTCCTCCCGGCGTATCGGGTCCTCCTTGCGTATCGGGTTTTCTCGGGTCAGCGGTCGCTCTCGGCACCTCGGTCGCTTCCGGCGCAGCCGGAGCGGGAGGGCGGCTGCGGTAGTCCGCGAGCACGACCACGCCCGCGAAGGCCGGCCCGCGGCGCCGACAATCCGCGCACGGGGCCGCGTCGGGGATTCCCCGCGGGAGTCGCCGCGCGCAGCGACCACAGCGCGGGCCGGGGAGTCCGGAAGCCGTCGACGCATCGCGCGCGGGCAGCGCGTGCAGGCCGCACGCCCCGAGCGCGGCCGCGGCTCCGCACAGCGCGCAGCGCGGCGGGTAGAGGGCCGTGAGGCATTCCTCCCAGCACGTCGCGGCGAGGTTCCGGAGGCGTCGTCGGTCGAGCATCGAGACCGGCGCGCACTCCGTTCGCGAGAACGCGCCTGCGAGAACGACCGCGCGAACCGCCGAGGGTTTCGAACGCGGCCGAAAATCTTCGCGAGCCTGCGCCGCCCGGACCTCGCGCACGCCTCGCCCGGGTTGGCC
>CAYGPA010000489.1:0-1976 GCA_964351535.1 uncultured Planctomycetaceae bacterium | reverse complement strand
TCGCCCGGGTTGGCCTTCGCTTCGCCCGGGTTGGCCCTCGCTTCGCTGGGGTTGCGCCCTCGCTTCGCTGGGGGGGCGAGTTCGCTCCGCTCGGGTCTCAGCGGTCGTCGTAGGCGGGCTCGGGCTCGCGCGGGCGGCGCGGGGGGTCGTCGGCCTCCCACGTCAGGTGGCGACCCTGCGCCGGCAGCCGAAGGCGCTCGCGCAGCCGCGCGGCGTAGGACTGCACGGTCTCGTCGCCGTGCGTCGGCACGCCGAAGAGGTCGCCGACCTCGCGCGCCATGCCGACGTCGCCCTCGAAGTTCGGCGGGTTCTCCTCGAAGCTCTTGCGCACGTAGCGCCGGAAGGCCTGACGCGACCAGGTCCAGCCGAGGTACTGGAGCGCGATCGTCACGACCACGACGATGCCGATCCAGGCCAGCGGGAAGGGCGTCTCGAGGTCGGCGGGCACGGGACGCACGCGGCCGTAGAGCTGCAGCGCGAAGCCGCCGAGCAGGTACGCGAAGCCCAGCGTGATCTGCACGCGGTGGAAGATGTACTCGCGCAGCGTGCGCAGCCGCGCGCGGGGCTGGCCGAAGTGCTCGCGCACGAGCTGCTTGGGGCTGCGAAACAGGATCGAGTTCGCGAGCAGGAAGCAGCCCACGATCGCCAGCACGAGGCCCAGCGTGGCCCAGTCCGGAGCACCGAAAGCGCTGTCGGTGACCTCGAGGAGGCCGGGGGCCGGGGCGGCAGCGATCATCGGGAGGCAACGGTAGGTCCTCTCCCGGTTGCGCGCAACCCGTGCAGGGCCGCTCGCGCGCACCTTTTTGGTGCCGGACCGGATCGGCGGCAGGTGGGCCGAAGAGCGCAGACGGCGGCGTGCTCGGCGGATTCCCGCTCCGGGATCGGTCGTCCTCGACGGACGTTCGAGAGGCCTCGAATCGGGCCCGCGCACACTACAATCCCCTCGCCATGACCGCCGAAGACCTGCAGCGCATCGAAGAGGTCGCGCGCCTCGCTCGCCTCGAGCTCGAGCCCGGGGAGGCGCAGCGCATGGCCGAACCGTTCCAGCGCATCCTGGAGGCCTTCTCCGCTCTGCGCGACCTCGACACGCAGGGCCTCGAGCCGATGACGGGGCCGTGCGAGGAGACGGACCTCCTGCGCGCCGACGAGGAGCACCCCGGCCTGCCCGCCGACCGACTGCTGGAGGCCGCGCCCGAGCGCGTGGAGGACTTCTACGCGGTACCGAAGACGATCCGGGGCGCGGACGATGACGGATCGTGACCTCGAGGAGCTGCTCGAGGGGGACGCCAACGCGTGGCGGGCCGCCCTGCTCGCGGGACGGGCGAGCGTGCGCGCGGCGCTCGACGCGACCCTCGAGCGCCTCGAGCGCGCGGAGCGCGGACCCGGCGGGCTGAACGCGGTGCTGTCGGTCGACGCCGACGGCGCGCGCGCGCGGGCCGACGCGCTGGACGCCGAGCTCGCGGCCGGCCAGCTCCCGGGCGCGCTCTTCGGCGTGCCGGTCGCGCTCAAGGCGAACCTCTGCGCCGAGGGTCTCGAGTCCAGCTGCGGCAGCAAGCTCCTCGCCGGCTGGCGCGCGCCGTACACGGCGACCTGCGTCGAGCGCCTGATCGCCGCCGGCGCGATCCCCGTCGCGACCACGAACATGGACGAGTTCGCGATGGGCTCCTCCGGCGAGAACTCCGCCTTCGGGCCGACGCGCAACCCGTGGGACGCCGCGCGCGCCCCGGGCGGCTCGTCGAGCGGCTCGGCCGCGGTCGTGGCCGCGCGCGTCGTCCCGCTGGCGCTGGGCTCGGACACCGGCGGCTCCGTGCGCCAGCCCGCGGCCTTCTGCGGGCTCGCGGGTTTCAAGCCGACCTACGGCCGCATCTCGCGCTACGGACTCGTGGCCTTCGGTTCGTCCCTCGACCAGGTGTCGCCGCTCGCGCGCAGCGTGCGCGACGTCGAGCTCGCCATGTCGGTCCTCTCCGGGGCCGATG
>CAYGPA010000488.1:0-4230 GCA_964351535.1 uncultured Planctomycetaceae bacterium | reverse complement strand
TGTACTCGCAGACGCCCGACGCCAACCGCGCCTACGAGCCGTTCCTCGAGGTGCCGTCGGCCGAGCAGGAGGAGCGCATCACCGAGCTCGAGGCGCGGCTCGAGGAGCTCGTCCGCCGCATCGAGGAGCCCCTGCCCGGTGAGGACGAGGACCGCGCGCGCTTCTTCGAGGAGGTCACGGCCGCGGCCGGCGTCGACTGGACCGTGCCCGCGGTGCTCTCGGCCGCGTCCTCGGAGGAAGGCGTGCGGCTGGAGGTCGCCGCGGACGGGACGGTCACCGCGAGCGGTCGACATCCGCCGTTCGAGGACCACGAGCTCCTGCTGCGCTCCGACGCGAGCGACCTGCGCGCGCTGCTGCTCGAGGTCCTGACCGTCTCGGAGGATTCGCCGTTCGCCGGCCGCGCCGACCACGGCAACGCGGTCGTCTCCGCGATCGCGGTCGACGCGCGCCCGTCTGCGTCGCCCGAGGCTCCCGAGACGAACGGCGCCGACTCGTGGACGCCCGTGCCGCTCGCGTGGGCCTGGGCCGACCACGAGCAGCAGAACGGCGACTTCGAGGCGCACAACGTGCTGCGCGACGACGACGAGGACCTCGGCTGGGCCCTGGACGGCCACCGGCGGAACGGCGCCCGCGCGCTGATGCTGCTCGCAGCCGAACCCTTCGGCTTCGAGGGCGGAACCGACCTGCGCGTGCGCCTCGCGTACCGCTCGAAGTACGCGGCCCACTCCCTGGGGCGCGTGCGCGTGCACGTGTCGCCGCTCGCCGACACGGAGCTGCTGCCCGTCGCCGCGGGCCGCTGGTACCGCGCGGGTCCGTTCCGGCCGCAGCCCGCGAACAGCCGCGAGGCCGCGTACACGACGCGCTTCGGCCCCGAGGACTCCGCGCGCATCGACCCGACCGAGACCTTCGGCGAGGGGCAGCCCGCGTGGACGTTCGACGAGGAGCTCGGCGACGGCGCGGTGCACACGCTGTCCAGCGGCCTGGGAGCGCACTACGTCGGGCGCGCGCTCTGGTCGCCGGACGCGCGCGACGTCGACGTGTCGCTCGGGACCGACGACGGCTACCTCCTCTACCTCAACGGCGAGAAGATCGAGGAGAACCGCGTGGACCGCGGCGCGGCGCCCGACCAGGAGCAGGTGCGCCTGCCGCTGCGCGCCGGCGAGAACACGCTCGTGCTCGAGATCGTCAACACCGGCGGGCCGGGGGCCTACTACTACCGCGAGCTGCCGGCCGAGCGCACGCTGGTGGACGACCTGCCGTCCGCGATCACGCCGACGGAGACCGTGACGGTCGAACAGGCCGACGACGTGAAGCGCGCCTGGCGACGCCGCTTCTTCGAGGGCTATCGCCTGCTCGAGGAGGAGAGCCTTGGACTCGGCGAGGAGCTCGCTTCGCTGCGCGCCGAGGTCCCGCGCGCCATGGTGATGCGCGAGCTCGACGAGCCGCGCGCCACGTTCCTCCTGATGCGCGGACAGTACGACCACCCCGACGAGGAGCAGCCCGTCGAGCGCGCGGTCCCGGCGTTCCTGCCCCGCATGCCCGCCGACGCGCCGCGCGACCGGCTCGGTCTGGCGCGCTGGATGGTGGCCGACGAGAACCCGCTGGTCGCGCGCGTGGCCGTCAACCGCTTCTGGCAGCTGCTGTTCGGCGCGGGCCTCGTGCGCACGCCGGAGGACTTCGGCCTGCAGGGCGACTGGCCGACGCACCCCGAGCTGCTCGACTGGCTCGCCGTCGAGTTCCGCGAGTCCGGCTGGGACGTCCACGGCCTGCTGCGCGCGATCGTCACGAGCAGCACGTACCGCCAGAGCTCGCGCACGCGGCCCGAGCTCGCCGAGCGCGATCCCGACAACCGCTGGCTCGCGTTCTACCCGCGCCGCCGGCTCTCCGCGGAGCAGATCCGCGACCTCGCACTGTACGCGTCGGGGCTGCTCGTCGAGCGGCTCGGCGGGCCCTCGGTGAAGCCCTACCAGCCCGAGGGGCTCTGGAAGGAGGTCGCCATGCTCGCGTCGAACACGCGCGACTTCGAGCGCGGCGAGGGCGAGGAGCTCTGGCGGCGCAGCCTCTACACGTACTGGAAGCGCGCCGTGCCGCCGCCGGCGCTGCAGACCTTCGACGCGCCCACGCGCGAGTCCTGCGTGATCCGCCGGCAGCGCACGAACACGCCGCTGCAGGCGCTCGTGCTCTGGAACGACGTGCAGTTCGTCGAGGCCGCGCGGGCGCTGGCGCTGCGCGTCCTGGACGTCGACGGCGGAGACGAGGAGCGCCTCGCGCAGCTCCTGCTCGCGTGCGCCGGGCGCGCGCCCGAGGCCGAGGAGAGCGCGCTGCTCGCGCAGGCCCTCCGGCACTACCGCGCGCGCTTCGCGGAGCTGCCGGCGGATGCCGCCGAGCTGACGCAGCTCGGCACCCGCATGGCCGACGAGGGCGTGGACCGCGTCGAGCTCGCGGCCTGGACGATGATCGCGAGCGCCGCCCTGAACCTGCACGAGACCCTGACGAACGACTGAGCGGACGAACGGACGCCATGGACCCGCGCGAAGAGCACTTCCTCGACCTGACCCGCCGGCGATTCTTCAAGTCGTGCGCCACCGGGCTCTCGGGGGCGCTGGGCAGTGTCGCGCTGGGGTCCTTGCTGAGGGCGGAGACCTCGCTCGCCGCCGGCGCCGAGGTGCCGGCCGCGAGCGTCCACCACCGCCCGCGCGCGAAGCGCGTCATCTACATGCACATGGAGGGCGCGCCCAGCCAGCTCGACCTCTTCGACTACAAGCCGGAACTGCGGCGCCGCTTCGACCAGGACCTGCCCGACTCGATCCGCCAGGGGCAGCGCCTGACCGGCATGACCAGCGGGCAGGACCGCTTCCCCGTCGCGCCGTCGATGTTCCGCTTCAGCCGCTATCCGAACCAGCAGGACGGCGCCTGGGTCAGCGAGCTGATGCCTCATACCGGGAGTGTCGCGCGCGAGCTCTGCTTCGTGCGCTCGATGCACACCGAGGCCATCAACCACGACCCCGCCATCACCTTCTTCCAGACCGGCAGCCAGCAGCCCGGCCGCGCGTCCTTCGGCTCGTGGATGAGCTACGGCCTCGGCAGCTCGAACGCGAACCTGCCGGCCTTCGTCGTGTTGATCTCCCAGGGCTTCGGCAACATGCAGGCGCTGTCGGCGCGCTTCTGGGGCAGCGGATTCCTGCCCGGCGAGCACCAGGGCTGCAAGCTGCGCAGCACGGGCGATCCGGTGCTGTACCTCGAGGATCCTCCGGGCGTGACGCGCTCCGACCGGCGGCGGATGCTGGACCTCGTCGCGCAGCTGAACGAGCGCGAGCACCGCCGCACGCTCGACCCCGAGGTGCGCACGCGCATCGCGCAATACGAGATGGCCTACCGCATGCAGATGTCGGTGCCGGAGCTCGTGGACCTCTCCGACGAGGACGAGGCCACGCTGGAGCTCTACGGACCGGAGGTGAGGAGGCCCGGCACCTTCGCCGCCAACTGCCTGCTGGCCCGCCGCCTGGCGGAGCGCGGCGTGCGCTTCATCCAGCTCTACATGCGCGGCTGGGACGCGCACAACAACCTGCCGAAGGAGATCCGCGACCAGTCGCTGGCCGTCGACCGGCCGCAGGCCGCGCTGATCGCCGACCTGAAGCGCCGCGGGCTGCTGGACGACACGCTGGTCGTGTGGGCCGGCGAGTTCGGCCGCACGGTGTACAGCCAGGGCCAGCTCACCGAGACCAACTACGGGCGCGACCATCACCCGCGCTGCTTCACGATCTGGCTCGCCGGCGGCGGCATCCGACCGGGGATCACGTTCGGGCGCACCGACGACTTCTCGTACAACATCGTCGAGGACCCCGTGGACGTGCACGACCTGCACGCCACGCTGCTGCACGTGCTCGGATTCGACCACGAGCGCCTCACCTACCGCCACGAGGGCCGCGACTTCCGCCTGACCGACGTGTTCGGGAAAGTGCGCCACGAGCTCCTGGCATGATGGACGTCTCGAAGGAAGTCTGGCTGCAGCTCTTCGGGCGCCTGCACCCCGCGCTCCTGCACGTACCGATCGGCGCGCTGGTGGCGCTGGCCTGCCTCGAGCTCGCCGCGCTTCTGCCGCGCGTTCCGCGGCTGCCGGGCGGCGTCCGCGGCGTCTTGCTCGCGCTGACGACCGTCTCGGCGATCGTCACGGCGAGCTCCGGCTGGCTGCTCGGCGAGGAGTTCGGCTACTCCGAGCAGGCCTTCGTC
>CAYGPA010000487.1:0-4234 GCA_964351535.1 uncultured Planctomycetaceae bacterium | reverse complement strand
CCAGACCCTGTCGCGCACGATCATGACGTCGATCACGACGCTCCTGACGCTCGTCATGCTGTTCCTCTTCAGCTACGGAACCGGCAGCGTGCTCGAGGGCTTCTCCTTCGCCATGATCATCGGACTGGTCAGCGGTACGTACTCGACGATCTTCATCGCGACGCCGGTGTTCGTGTGGCTCGAGACCCGCGCCCAGAACAAGGCCGGGGCCACCGCGGACGCCTCGAAGAAGACCGCCGCCACGGCCACGAGCTGAGTCCGGCTCCCCGCCCCGCGCAGCGGCGCCCGCCTCCGTGAGGGAGCGGGCGCCGCTCGCGTTTCCGGTCCGGGCCTCCGCACCGAGCCGGTCCGCGGGCGTGCTGGCGACGCCGCGTCGCGGCTGCTACAAGAAGGCCCATGCGCCTGCTCGCCGGCTTCGCCCTGCTGCTCGCCCTCTTCGGAGCGGCCGCGCTGTGGCAGTCCGAGACGCTGGCCCGGATGCGCGAGGAGCGCACCCTGGCCCAGCTCGAGGATCGCGGCGTCTCCGAGCGGGTCGCCGCCGCCGGGCTGCCGCCGGGCTGGGGGCTGGTCGTGCTGGGCCGCCCGTCCGGCGCGGAGCCCGTGGCCGCGCCGCGGGGCAGCCTCTCCCCCGAAGCGGCGCAGATCGGTCCGCCCCCCACCTTCGAGGGGCCCGTCGACGCCGAGGCCTGGATTCGCGAGCGCAGCGCGACGCTGCCGGACTTCGAGCTCGACGTGAAGCCCGGGCAGACCCTCTCGCAGATCGCGCTGGACCACTACGGCCAGTGCCCCGAGGAGCTGGTGCGCCAGCTCGCGCGCTACAACGGCCTCGAGTCCCCCGACGCCCTGCGCGCGGGCGACTCGATCCTGCTGCCCGAGGCCGAGCGCCTCGAAGTCCGCGAGTAGACCGCGGAGGTCCGCTCGCGAAGCGCTGACGCAGGCGACCGAACCGGGCCGGGGTGCGGCGGTCGCAAACCGCAGCGGCGCGGAGCGTCAGACGTTCGCGAGGAGCGCGGTCTCGGCGCGCCAGCCCGCTGCGTCGCGGGCGGCCACGACGAGGCCCGCCCCCCCGGCGTCGAGGCGGGCCAGCAGTTCGCCGCGCTCGGACCAGATGGAGCTTCGTCCCGCGGACGCGAGGCCGCCCGTGGGCCCGCCGAAGTTCGCGAGGACCACGCTCATCGCGTGGCGCGCCGCGTAGGTCGCGAGCTTCCGCGCATCGCCCTCGAACTCCGCGGGGACGACGAACATGCTCGCGAGGTAGGCCTGCGCGCCGCGTCGCGCGGCCCGCTCGGCGTGGGACGCGTGGCCGACGTCGGCGCAGATGGCGACCGCCGCGGTATGGCCGTCGAAGCGCACCAGGGGATCGCGGTCGCCCGGCCGGAAGACGGTCGCCTCGGGGGGCGGCACGTCACCGCCCGGGTTCACCGAGCTCGGGAACGAGCCGAGATGGCGCTTCGTGTAGAGCTCCACGGAGCGATCCGGCGCGAGCACCAGCGCGCCGATGTGCAGGTGCCCCGCGACGCGAACCGGGGCTCCGACGACGAGCGTGAGGCCGAGCGCGGACGCCCGGTCGCGGAGCGGCGCGAGGCGCTCGTCCTCCTCCGCGAAGGCGAGCTCCTCGGCGTCCCGCAGCTCGTAGCCCGTCAACGAGAGCTCCGGGAACACGAGCACCCGCGCCCCACGCTCCGCGGCGGCGCGCGCGAGGCGGTCGTGCTGCTCGAGGTTCGCGGCGACGTCGCCCGGCCGCGGGATCGTCTGCGCCGCGGCGATCGCCGGGAGCTCGGTCCTGGGCGAGGCGCTCACGGGGATTCGCCCGGGGAGCGGACCCCCTCGCCGACCACGACGCGGCCCGCGCGCACCGCGATCAGCTCGCCCTCGGCGAGGGGTCTCCAGGGTCCGGGGGAGAGCGGGACGCTCGCCGCGACGAACAGCGCCCCGGCGGTGGGTCCGATGGACACGGCGGCGCCCTCCCAGGACTCGGTCTCGGTCAGGACGTGCAGGCCCGGCATCGGGTCCGTGCCTTCGCCGGCCGTCGGCCGCCAGTGGGAGTGCAGGAACACGAGGTCGCTGTCCGCGTAGAGGAAGTTCGCGGTACCGAGCGCGCGCAGCTCCGCGGCGTACTCCTGCACGACTTCCGTTCGATGCTCCACCGACGGCGGTCCGCTCGACGCCAGCCACGACTCCTCGAGCCGCGCGAGCAGGCCGCAGAAGGCGAGCTCCGAGTCCGTGTCCCCGATCGGTCGAAAGCGGCCCAGCCCGCGCTCGAGGCGACCCCCCTCGCGCGCGAGGTTGCCGTTGTGGCAGAACACGTGCGCGCGGCCGCCGAGCTCGCGGACGAAGGGCTGCGTGTTCTCGTAGCAGATCGCGCCCTGGCTCGCGTGCCGCAGGTGGTAGAGGACGGTCGTGCTCCAGTAGTCGTGCTCCTCGATGAAGCGCACGATCTCGCTGGCTCCGGCGGGCGCGGGCTCCTTCACGAGCCGCGCGTCGTGGTTCTGGAACGAGGCGACGCCCCAGCCGTCGCGATTCAGGCTGTCCGGAGCCCCGTGGAGCGCGAGCGCCTCCATCGAGAGGTCCAGCCGGGCCGGGGACTCGCTCGCGATGCAGAGCAGCTCGCACATGGTCGCCGCTACTCCGCCATCGCGCGCGCGAGCGGGCGCAGCTGGAGGGCGTAGAGCATCTCCAGGTAGCGGCGCGCTTCGGTGCGCTCCAGGTTGGTCGCGTGGCGCCAGAAGCCGTAGAGGCGCGCGAGGGTCATCAGCCGCTCGGCGTAGCCCTTCCACGTGTAGTGGGCCTCGACGCGCGCCAGGGCGCCCGCGGAGATCGCGCGCCACGCGCCGGGGTCCTCGCGACAGCTCGCGAAGAAGCTCGCCATCTTCGCGGCGGCCTCGTCGCCGTGGCTCGGGTCGATGTGGAAGCCCGACAGCCCGTCCTCGATGATCTCGAGCGGCCCGCCGTGGCAGGTGGCGAAGGTCGGCAGGCCCGTGCTCATGGCCTCGATCACCGTCAGGCCGAAGGCCTCGAAGGTCGCCGGCTGCACGAAGGCGCCGCCGGAGTCGGACACGAAGCGGTACAGCTCGCCGTTGCGCGCGGGCGAGGCCTGGCCCTCGACCCAGCGCAGCTCGCCCTCGAGGTCGTAGCGGTCGAGGATCGCGTGCATGCGCTCGATCTCGGCGCGCTCCTCGACGTCCTTGGACTTCCCGGGGTCGAGGTAGCCCGAGGCCACGAGCAGGTTGACCTCGGAGCGCAGCGCCTCGGAGCGACCGAACCACTCCGCGAGGCCGGTGATGTTCTTGACCTTGTCCATGCGCGCCATCGTGAAGAGGAGCGGCTTGCTCTCGTCGCGGAAGCGCCCGCGGTGCTCGGAACCGGCGCCGTCGCCGTAGACGAGCTCGCGGATCTCCCCGTGGAGGTCCACGCGCCGCCGTCCGTTCTCGCTGCTCGGGAAGTACAGCTCGGGATCGGCGCCCGGCGACACGATGTTGAACTTCGGGTCGTAGACGTCCACGCCCTCGACGACGCGGTAGAGCCCCGGCATCGTGAAGAACGAGTAGCTCTCGTACTGGCCCAGGCTCTCCTCGGTTCCCGAGATCTCCTGGCGGCTGCTGGTCAGGATCAGGTCCGCCGCGTTCATCGAGATCAGGTCGGCGGTGAACTGGCTCGAGAAGTGGTACTGGTCGTCGAGCTCGCGCCACTGCAGGTCGGAGTTCGGGTACTTGGCCTTCTCCAGCGCGTGCGCGATCGTGACGAGCGTCACCTTGAGGCGCGTCGCGAGCAGCGCGGCCACCAGGTTGCCGTCGGAGTAGTTGCCGATGACGAGGTCCGGCGGGCTGCCGAGCTCGTCCACGAGCTCCGGCCCCGCGTCGAAGGCGTAGCGCTCGAGGTAGGGCCAGATCTCGAAGCGCGAGACCCACTGCTGCAGCGTCCGGCCCTCCCCGTCGCGGAACGGAACGCGCAGGATGCGCGCGTGCTGCGTCCCCTCGATCCGCTCGATGCGCTGATCGCACTTCGTGCCGTCGGCCTCGGGGATCAGGCGCGTCAGCACGACGATCTGCGGATCGGTGTAGAGCCCCTGGCGCTGCAGGCGCTCGCGCATCTCGTGCTCGAGGGCGCGCACCTGGTCGAGGATGTAGACGATCTGCCCGCCGGTGTCCGGCCGCCCCAGGACGCCGGACTGCCCGAACCAGCCGTGCGGCGAGACGATCGCGACGCTGAAGATCATCGGGATGCGCCCGAGGAA
>CAYGPA010000486.1:0-4240 GCA_964351535.1 uncultured Planctomycetaceae bacterium | reverse complement strand
CGGTAGAGGTTGCCGACCTTGTAGGTGCCCGCAGGGAGCGTGGGCCAGCGGACGACACCCTCCTCGCCGGCGTCCCGGGCCGAGCGACGCGCGACCCACTCCTGGCTCGGCGTGGCGTCCACGGGGACGAGGTAGACCTCGGAGTTCGGCAGGGTCGTCACCTCGAGCGACGCGCTGCCGAGGTCGACGGTCGCGACCGGACCGTGCACCTCGAACGTGGCCACGTGGCCCTTGCTGCCGAGCAGCAGGTAGCTGCCGGGCAGGGCGTCGGTCATGACGAAGTTGCCGTCGCGCGTCTCGAACTTGTTCACGCGGAACGTCCGACCGGCGCCGAACACCACACCGGCCATGCGCAGCTCCGCGGGGCTGTCGGCGGCGATCCGCACGTCGACGCGCGCAAGCAGTTCGGGCCAGGGGTCGACCTCGACCGTGCCGCCCGCGGGAACGTCGACGCCCAGCCAGAGGTCGCCGAGCTCGAGTCCGTGCGGTCCGGCCTCGACCCCTTCGATGCGGAAGCGGCCGAGCTCGTCGGCGCGCAGCTCGCGGTCGCGGTCGAGGGCGATCGCCACGCCGGCGACCGGCGCACCGTCCGCGCCCACGACGCGGCCCTGGATCGTCCCGCGGGCCGCGAGCCGGATCGTGCTCGCGACATCCACCGCGGCGCTCGCCGGACTGTGGTCGGGGTGCCACGCGCTGACCGTGCTCGCGCGCCCCTTCAGCAGGTAGTGCCCCGCGGCGTCGGTGCGGGTGGCCTCGAACAACTCGTCCGGGGCGTAGGGGCGGTAGAGACTGTTGTCGCGCATGCGCGCGAGTTCGCCCCAGAACACCGTGGCGCCTTCGACGGCCCGGCCGTCGGCGTCGACGACCCGGCCTGCGAAGCCGGCACCCGAGTCCACGAGGATCTCGACGTCGCGGTGGACGTCCGCGAGCAGGTCGACGCGCTGCACCGCCTGGGCCCACACCGGATGCACGACGCGCACGTTCAGGGCGATCGAGCCGCCGAGAACCTCGAACGTGTGCCGCGGCGGCGCGTCCTCGTCGACGGACCACTCGAGGTCTCTGCCCCATTCGAAGCGCGCACGCGCGCCCGTCTCCGTTCCGTCGAGCAGCTCGACCCAGCCCGTCGCCGGCGCGAGACGCTCGCCGGACTGCGCGTCGACGACCGCGATCGAGATCGAGGACGTCGGAACGGTCTCGACGACGAACTCGAGGTCGTCGGCGGACTCGGCGTACCACGCACCCTGCGCGGGATCGGCGTGGAGGCCGATCGCGCTGTTCGCCGCCACGAAGACCCCTTCGGGTGTCGCCGGAGAACCGTGCAGCGTGACCTGGAACCGCCCCTCCTCGTCGGTCGGCACGTTCAACCCGACGAGCAGGCCCTGCGCGCGCATCTGAGCCAGGGCCTTCCGGTCCATCGATCGGACCATCCGGGAGCGTCGGTCCGGTGCGTAGAAGACCTGGGCGCCTCCGCCGAAGGGGCTCTCGCGGCCCCCGAGGAAGACCGGCGCGCCCGCGACGGGCGCTCCGTGCTGGTCGCGCACGATTCCGGCGAGGATCCGCGGCTGCGGAGCCGGGTCCGCGGCGCGCTCGACGGGCTTGCGCGCGGCCCCGTCTCGCCCGGCCTGGCCGGAACGGCTCCGTCGCGGCGCGGAGACCGGCGGCGACGCCGGGGCGGAGTTCGCGTCGCGCGCGGAGTTCGAGCCGGCGACGAGTGCTTCGCGCGGCGTCTCCGCGAGTCCGCTGGAGCCCCCCGGACCGTCGCCGGCGCTCCACAGGGAGACGCCGCCGATTCCGGCGAGCAGGGTCGTGGCGAGGGTCAGAACGAGCTTGGCGTACATCGAGAGTCCTCCGGTGGCTGTGAGGGTCCCGCCCGACGTCGAAGCGCCGGGCGAAGCGAGCGCGGCACCCCCTGTGGCTGCCGCAGGACCGAAGGAAGTCGACGGAAGCGCGAGCGCCAGCAGCGCCGGTCGCCAGTCGTCACCGTCCGCGTCGAAGCGCTGCCGGAGCCGTTCCAGCGCGCGCTTCACGCGGTTGCGGACGGTCGAGCTCGAGCACCTCTGGCGGCGCGCGATCTCCTCGGAGTCGAGCCCGTCGAAGTAGTGGAAGAGCAGCGTGGAGCGGTACGGTTCGCTCAGGGCGAGCACCGCCTGCACGACGCGTTCGAGGGTCTCCGCGCGCTGGACGATCTCGTCCGCGGACAGCGGCGGCTCGGGGGTCGCGCCCAGGCTCTCGCGCTGCGTCCGGCGCCTCTCGGAGCGCGCCGACTGCCGCACGGCGTTCCGCAGGACCGCCGCCAGCCACGCGCGCGGGTTGCGCACGAGGGGCAGCGGCCGCTCGAGGGCGGCGACCCACGTCTGCTGGACGGCGTCGTCCGCGCGGGCGGGGTCGTTCACCAGGGTGCGGGCCAGGTCGCGCACCCAGGAGGCGTGCGCGAGGAGGTCCCAGGGCTCGTGGCTTGCTTCGACGTCCTTCATGGTCGCCGGGGAGGTGCCGGTCGCACCGCGAGCGTCGCACGAAAGCTCGATTTCCGCGCCGTGGGCGCCGGCGACCGGGCGGCGAGCGTCCACGGACCCTCCCGCGCCGGCGGCCCCTCTTCTAGTGTGTCCGCAATGGATCGGGAGCTCGAGAGCGACCCGCACGCCCGGCGAGCGCCGCGATGAGCGGCGGAGTGCTGCTGCTGGCGGCCGGGTGGGTCGTGCTGGCGATCGTCTCGGCGGCCTGGGTGTCCCGCCGGATCTGGACGCGGCCCTCGACCCTGCGGCGCGCCGTCGGGCGGCTGACGGTCAGTGCGTGCACGCTGGCCGTCGTGTTCCTGCTCGGCGAGGCGTACTTCAAGTTCGTCTGGCTCGAGCCCGACGGGTTCGGTGCCTCGCTCCACACGCGCCTGTGGGCCCGGAAGTACCTCCATCCGCGCAACTCGCT
Organism: uncultured Planctomycetaceae bacterium; assembly: GCA_964351535.1. Classification (GTDB taxonomy): domain Bacteria; phylum Planctomycetota; class UBA1135; order UBA1135; genus JAUIDW01. The sequence continues at coordinate 1,318 of CAYGPA010000486.1, read as the reverse complement.
CGGCTACCGCGACGGGGAGCACCCGCCGGAGGCGTTCGAGGGCAAGCGGTCCCTGTTCGTGGTCGGCGACTCCTTCGTCGAGGGCGCCGGACTGCGCGACTGGACGCAGCGGACCTCCAACGTGCTGGCCGACCGCCTCGGGCCGGAGTGGGAGGTCGTCAACCTCGCCAAGGGCGGCTGGGGCGTGCTTCAGGAGCACGGCGCCCTCGCCCGGTATCCGCAGCGACCCGACGTCGTCGTGCTCGTCTACTACGTCAACGACGTGCTGCAGCCCGCCGCGCGCCAGGGCAGGTCGCTGCGTCTGCCCGAGCGCCCCGAGTGGCTGCGCCGGCTCACGAGCAGCTCTTACTTCCTCGACTTCCTGTACTGGCGTACCTACCGCGCGAGCCTCGACGAGGCGCTGCTGCTGGAGTTCATCGAGCAGTGTTTCGCCGACCCGGCCGTGCGCGCGGACCACCTGGAGGAACTCGAGGGCCTGGTGGACTGGCTCGAGGAGCGGTCCGTGAAGCTGCACGTCGTGGTCTTCCCCCACCTCGCCGCGGTCGAGCGCACTCGGCCGCTGACCGACGTCGTGACGAGCCACCTGCGCGAGCGCGGCGTGGACGTGATCGACATGGCGCAGCATCTGGCCGGCCGCGCTCCCGAGACGCTGGTCGTCGGCCGTCACGACAGCCATCCGTGCGAGGAGGTGCATGTCGAAGTTGCAGCGCGGCTGCTGGAGCGCCTGCAGTCGACCGCCGGGCGGTGAGCGGCGGGCCTCTCCGGAGGATTCCGGGGGCTCTCGGCCCCGACCGGAGCGTGCTTCGCAGGTGCGGACGGGCTCGGGTCGACAGGGGCTCGGGCGTGTGATTTACTTGCGCAGTTTCGGGTCGGCTCCATCCTCTTTCGGGCCCCCTCCACGCCCCTCGCCGCGTCTCAGACCCGCTCGAGACCCCCCTCCATGCCCCGTCGCGACGACCTCGAATCCATCCTCATCATCGGCAGCGGCCCGATCGTCATCGGTCAGGCCTGCGAGTTCGACTACTCCGGGACCCAGGCCTGCAAGGCCCTCCGCGAGGAGGGCTACCGCGTGATCCTGGTCAACTCGAACCCGGCCACGATCATGACGGATCCGAGCACGGCCGACTCGACGTACATCGAGCCGATCACGCCGAGCGCGGTCCGCAAGATCCTCGAGAAGGAGCGGCCCGACGCAGTCCTCTCCACCATGGGCGGGCAGACCGGCCTGAACACGGCGCTGGCGCTGCACGACGACGGCACGCTCGACCGTCTGGGGATCGAGATGATCGGCGCGCGCGCCGAGGTGATCCGCAAGGCG
>CAYGPA010000485.1:0-4271 GCA_964351535.1 uncultured Planctomycetaceae bacterium | reverse complement strand
AGCGCCCGAAGGAGAACATCACGTTCGCGCTGATCTCGTTGGTCCGCAGCAGCCGCACGACCTGCTCCGGCTCGAAGTCCGGGGCGGCCTCGGGCGCGACCATGTAGCTGAGCTTGAAGATGCTCTGGCGCTCGAACGACTGCGGGACGAGCTGCGGCAGCTCGGCGAGCAGGCGCCGTACCGCGCGCGGCTGCCAGAGGTGATCGACGTGCTCCTGCCAGGCGCGGTCCGCCACCAGCTTCGGCGCGTAGTGGATCGCCGTTCCGAGCCCCGTGATCAGCACGTCCGGATCGGGCAGGCGGTAGTTGCGCAGGAACTCCATCGCGCGGCGCAGGCTGCGGCCCGTGGCGATGCCGAAGACGACGCCGGCGCGGTTCTGCATCAGGACGTCGCGGAAGCGCTCGATGGACTCGGGACCGCCGAGCAGGTTCTGGTCGATGTCGGTGAAGACCGCGCGGTTCTCGCGCGCGTGCTGCGAGACGGTGGCGGGGATCTCGGGGGTGATGCCGGCGGGCAGCTGGCTCAGGGCCTCGACGTAGGCGTTGGCGTGCGCCTTCCACGAGTAGTGCTTGCGCACGCCGGCGATGCCGTTGCGCGACAGGCGCTGCCAGCGGTCGTCGTCGGTCAGGATCCCGAGCAGCTCCCGGCCGATCGCCTCGGGATCCATCGGGTTGATCAGCGTTCCGTTCTCGCAGTTCGCCAGGATCTCGCTCGGGCCGCCGTCCTCGGTGGCGACGATCGGCAGCCCGCAGGCCGCCGCCTCGAGCAGCGTCAGTCCGAACGGCTCGGTGAGAGCGGGGTTGACGAACACGCCGCCGGACCGCGCGGCGAGCCGGTAGTAGCGCGGCACGTCGTCGGAGGCGTGGGACTTGGGCAGCGCCACGTGGCCGTAGAGGTCGTAGAGGTCCACGGCCAGCAGGAGGCCCGTGTGGACGTTGCGCACGCCCTCCTCCTCCTGGCGGATGTCGTCCCGGTTGCCGGCCAGGATCACGAGGTTCGCGGTCTCGCGCAGCCGCGGGTTCTCGCCGAAGGTCCGGATCAGCACGCGCAGGTTCTTGCGCTCGTCGGGGCGCGCGATGGCCAGCACGAGCGGGCGCTCGGGGTGGCGCAGGAACGAGCGCAGATCGTCCTCCAGGTCCGCGGCCTCGTTCGGCGACGGGGCCGGGTGGAAGCGATCGAGGTTCAGCCCCGGCGGCGTCACGCGCATGACCGACGGACGGTAGTGGTCGTAGTAGGCGTACTGCTCCTCGAGCTCCTGCTTCGTGCTGGTCACGACCAGGTCGGCGGCGCCCAGCGTCATCTCCTCGGCCTCGATGCGCCGCGAGATGTGGTAGCGCGACTCGATCTCGGCCTTGCTGTGGCCGCTCGCGAGCAGGCGGCGGCGCTTGATGCGCCCCAGGGAGTGGCCGGTGAACACCAGCGGGATCCCGAGCTGCCGCGAGGCGTTCAGGCACACGTACCCGGCGTCGGCGTAGTGCGCGTGCAGCACGTCGGGGAGGCTCTCCTGCGCGCGCAGGAAAGTGAGCATGTTGTCGGCGAAGCTGTCGAGGTGGTCCCACAGCGCCTCCTTGCGGATGAACGCCTCGGGTCCCGCGTCGATGCGCACGATGCGCGCACCGGGTGCCAGCTCCTCGGTCCTCTCCGCGTAGTCCGGGCCGACTTCGGGGTCGACGATCCGCCGCGTGAAGAGGTCGACGCGATCGACTCCGGGCGTGCGCACGAGCGCCCGCGCCAGCTCGACGACGTACAGCGTCTGCCCGCCCGTGTCGGGCTCGATGCCGAGCTCCAGGTCGCGGCCGCGGATGCGTCCGTGCACGCTGATCAAGGCCAGGTAGAGCCCGCGCTCCTCGCGCAGGTCCCCGATCATCTTGCCCTCGGTCTCCGTCACTGCCATGGCTCGAGGTCCCTCTGAATCCGGCCCTCTTCGGCGGTCGCTCTTCCCACGAGCGCCCTACCAGAATCCGCCGGGGCCGGCGTGTCACTACCTACTGGTACGCACATGGATCGGCATTTCTCGGAAGGGGCTGAACTCGTGGTCGAACTCCCCCGCGGGTTCAACCCCGCGGTCCTTCCCCGACGACCTCACGCCGGCTCCGAGCAGGCCCGGGCGAGGCGCGGCGTTTCGGGGAGCGGAGCGCAATTGTAGGAGACCTCGACCCGCTCTTGAACTTCCGTGGCTCGCGGCGCCCGATCCGGGAGTCCCCGACTATCGAGAGGCCCGCGGGACCCGTAGGCTGTGTGTGGCGTGAGGCGCCGGACCCCAACATGAAGGCCGGGCAGAGGCGACGAACGGGAGCGAGGTCGTGAGCACGCTCGCCTGGATCGTGCTGAGCGGCGTCGCGATGACCGCGCTGGCGCTCGTCGGGAGCGTCACGCTGGTCCTGAAGGAGCGGACGCTCCAGCGCATCCTGCTGCCGCTGGTCGCGTTCGCGGCCGGCTCCCTGCTCGGTGGAGCCTTCTTCCACATGCTGCCCACGGCCCTGCGCACGGGCATGGATCCGGTCTCCGTCTTCAGCTGGGTCTCGGCGGGTTTCGCGACCTTCTTCGCCCTGGAGCAGTTCCTTCACTGGCACCACTGCCACCGGGCGAGCGCGCAGTGCAAGAAGCCGCTGACCTACTTGATCCTGATCGGCGACGGCTTGCACAACTTCCTGGGTGGGCTGGCGGTCGCGGGAACCTTCCTGGTCGACGTCCGCGTCGGCATCACGACGTGGCTCGCGGCGGCCCTGCACGAAGTGCCTCAAGAGCTGGGCGACTTCGGCGTCCTCGTGCACGGCGGCTGGTCGAAGCGCCGTGCGCTGCTCTTCAACGTGGCTTCCGCGTCGACGTTCCTCCTGGGATCGGTCCTCGCCTACTACGCGTCCTATCAGTTCAGCGTCGCCTTCCTGGTGCCCTTCGCGGCGGGGAACTTCATCTACATCGGGGCGTCGGACCTCGTCCCGGAAGTCAACAAGAGCCACTCGACCCTCGACGCAGCCAAGCACTTCGCGTGCTTCGTGCTCGGCCTCGGATTGCTCGTGGCGCTACACGGATTGTCGAGCCCATGATGAACCCCACGCGTAAGTACGAGACTCCGGAGGCCGTCTTGCACGATCCGGACCTGAGCACACCCCGCAAGATCGAGGTCTTGCGGAACTGGGAGTACGACGAACGCGAGGTCGCCGTCGCCGTCGAGGAGGGAATGCCCGGCCCCGACCCGCTCCTGCTCGGGCGAATCCACCGCGCCCTCGACGAGCTCACCGCAGGACCGAACCTCGAGAGCAGTCCCCCGACGAAGCAGGGCGGATCCTCGGGTTAGCCTGGAGGGGAACCATCCTCCATCCGGCTGCGGAGAGCGTCGCGCGCCGGACGACGAGGTGCGCGGCGCGTCACTCCGCGGGCACGAGCGGCTCGCGGGCGGGCTCGATCACGTCGATGCCGACGGTCTCGCGGTCGGCGAGCCGGCGCAGATGACCGAGGGCGCTCTCGGTGATCCGCAGGCGCAGGCGCAGCAGCGTGTCGTCGGCGACGACGTCCTCGCGCTCGATGCGCCCCAGGCGGCGGGCCGCGGCCGCCAGGCGGCCGTCGGCGAGCGGCAGCGTGACGTCGACGAGCGGCGAGCGGGCGTCGAGGTGCCTGGCCACGAGCGCGGTGAGCGCGTCCAGGCCCTCGCCCGTGCGCGCGGAGATGCGCAGCACCTCGCGCGCGTGCCCCTGCGGCAGGATCGGGCGCGCGGCCTCGGGGTCGATGTTGTCGAGCTTGTTCAGCACGAGCACGTCGGCGCCGTGGGACGCGGAGAGCTCCTCGAGCACGTCGTCGACCGCCTCGATGTGCGTGGCGGCGTCGGGGTGCGAGGCGTCGACGACGTGCAGCAGCAGGTCGGCGTGCAGCGTCTCCTCGAGCGTGGCGTGGAAGGACGCGACCAGGTGGTGCGGCAGGCGCTGCAGGAAGCCGACGGTGTCCGACAGCAGCACGACGCGGCCGTCGGGCAGGCGCCACTGGCGCGTGCGCGTGTCGAGCGTGGCGAAGAGCATGTCGGCGACGAGCTCCTCGGAGCCGGTCAGCCGGTTCAGGAGCGTCGACTTGCCGGCGTTCGTGTAGCCCACGAGGCCGATGGTGTACTGGTCGGCGCGCGTGCGCACCTCGCGGCGGCGGCGCGCCTCGATGTCCTTGAGCTCGCGGCGCAGGTCGGTGATGCGCTTGCGCAGCAGGCGGCGGTCGGTCTCGAGCTGCGTCTCGCCCGGGCCGCGCGTGCCGATGGCGCCCTCGGTGCGCTCGAGGTGCGTCCACAT
>CAYGPA010000484.1:381-4275 GCA_964351535.1 uncultured Planctomycetaceae bacterium | reverse complement strand
CGCGGCGAGGTCCCCCGCCGACGGCGCGGCGGGCCCGCCGTCCGCGTCGTCGCCCTCGCGGGAGCCGGTCCGCGCGTCCGCCCGCGCGCCCGCGCCGGCCAGGACCGCGCCGGCGAACGCGAAGGCCAGGCTGGAGGCCGCCGGGTTCGCGAACAGCGGAGCGCGCAGGAAGGCGTTGATCCCGACGCCGAGGCAGCCCAGCGCGAGGGCTGCGAGTCCCGACGTCAGCGCATCCGACTCGCCGCCGGCCTCGTCGTTGATCGGGTCCTCCGCGGAGCCGCGCCGCAGCGCGCGCAGACACGCGAGGGCCGTGCACGCGCCGAAGAGCAAGAAGGCCAGGCCGCCGAGCGGGCCCGTCTCGACGAACGGCAGCAGCCAGTCGTCGTGGGGGTGCGCGACCACGCGCTCGAGCCCGGGCTCGCGGCCGAGGGAAGAGAGCTCGAGCTCCTCCCGGTCGCGGTAGCGCGGGTAGGCGGCGAGGAACTGCCCCGGCCCGGCGCCGAGCAGCCCGCCCGCGGCGACCATGTCCGGCAGCGTGCGCGCGATGCGCAGCCGCACCTCGAAGCCTCCGAGCGTCCGCGGAGCGTCCGAGGCGTCGTCGGCCGACCGACCGCCGCGCGCGGACGAGGCGTCGGTCCTCGACGCTTCGTTCGAGCTCGGCCGCGTGCCGGGGAACGTCGTGCGCAGGGCCGTGCCGACGCCGCAGGCCACGAGGGCCAGCACGGCCAGGACGACGAAGCGTCGCGTCTCGACGCCTCGTCCGCGCAGTGCCAGCGCGCCGAGGACCAGCGCGAGACCGAGGGACAGGGCGCCGGCGTGGACCGGGACGACGCCCGCGTAGAACGCGTGGACCAGCAGCGCCGCGCCGCCGAGGCGCCCCCAGCCGCCCTCGCCGCGCGCCGCGAGCCAGGCTCCGGCCAGGGCGCCCGGGAGGGCGGCCTCGGACAGCGCACCGGTGTTGCCGAGGGCTCCGACGAAGAGGCCGTGGGCCTGCAGCAGGGCGTGGACGCACAGCACCAGCGTCACGACCCCGGCGCCGCGCGCGAGCCACGTCGCTCCTCGCGCACCGAGACGCGCTCCGGCGATCCCGGCGACCAGCGCGGTCGCGAGCCCCAGGCGCGCGCGGTCCGCCTCAAGCGTGTCGGTCGGCGTCTGCAGCAGCGTCGAGGCCGCGAAGCAGGCGACGAAGACGAGCAGCGCCGCGACCGCGAGGCGCGCGAGGCGCGCGCCTCCGGCCGGGTCGGTCCGCGGGCGCCGCGGTGCGACCCAGGGAGCGAGCAGCGCCGCGGGCAGCGCGGCCCACGCGGCCCAGCCCGCGCCGGAGAGCTCGGGCAGCAGGTCCTCGAAGAGCGGCGCTCCCGGACCCGGCCAGGCGAGCACGGCCGCCGGCGCGAGCAGCGCGAGCGCGAGGAGCGCATCTAGCCGGTCGCGGACGAGGGTCGCCACCTAGCAGCTCGCGCTCATGCCTGCGACGCGGCCGCCTCGGTGCCGGCGATGGCGTCGACGAAGGCCTCGGGCTCGAAGGGCTCGAGCAGCTCGAGCGTCTCGCCGGTGCCGACGTAGCGGACCGGCAGCCCGAGCTCCTTGCGAATGCCGAACACCGCGCCGCCGCGGGCGGTGCCGTCGAGCTTGGCCACGATCAGGCCGGTCACGTCCACGGCGGCCGTGAACTGCTTGGCCTGCTGGATCGCGTTCTGGCCGTTGGTGCCGTCGAGGACGAGCAGCACCTCGTGCGGCGCGCCCGGCAGGCGCTTGCCGATCACGCGCACGACCTTGCCGAGCTCCTGCATCAGGTTGACCTGCGTGTGCAGGCGCCCGGCGGTGTCGACGATCACGACGTCCGCGCCGCGCGCGATGCCCGCGTCCACGGCGTCGAAGGCGACCGCGGCGGGATCGGCGCCCGGCGAGGAGCGCACGAAGTCGGCGCCGACGCGGCCGGCCCAGACCTCGAGCTGCTCGATGGCCGCCGCGCGGAACGTGTCGCCCGCGCCGAGCAGGACCTTCTTGCCCTGCGACTGGAAGCGGTGCGCGAGCTTGGCGATCGACGTCGTCTTGCCGGAGCCGTTGACGCCGACGACGAGGATCACGGTCGGCGTGTGGTCGAGCGGCACCTCGCCGCTGCCCGCGCCCATGCGCTCGAGCAGCGTCGCGCGCAGCGCGTGGCGCACGTCGCCCTCGCCCTTCAGCTCGCCGCGCTTGTGCAGGCGCGTGAGCTCCGCTACGACCTCGGTCGCGGCGGCGCCGAGGTCGGCGTTGTAGAGCAGCTCCTCGAGCTCGGAGAGCAGCGCGGGGTCGATCGCGCGCCCGCCGCGGAAGAGCCCCGAGAGTCCGTCGGAGAGCGTCGTGCGCGTGCGCTTCAGGCGCTCCTTGAGGCGGCCGAAGAGCGACATCAGTCCGCGCCTCCGCCGGCCTTCTCGCCCCCGCCGGCCTTCGCATCGGTCCCGGCATCTCCGGTGGGCTCTCGAGCGCTCTCGGGGGCGGCCTCGGGCGCGGACGGCGCCTCCGGAACGGGCGCCTCGGCCTCGTCGACGAAGCGACTCTTGATCTTGTCCAGGATGCCGTTGATGAAGGCCCCGGAGTTCTGCGTGGAAAAGCGCTTGCCGAGCTCGATGGCCTCGTTGATCGCGACCTTGGGCGGCACGTCCTTGCCGCAGTGCAGCAGCTCGTAGGTCGCGAGGCGCAGCACGTTGCGGTCGATGACGGCCATGCGGCCGATCTCCCAGTTCTGCGCCACGCCCTTGATCACCTCGTTCAGCTCCGCCACGTGCTCGCGGGTTCCGACGATCAGCTCCTTCGCGAACTTCCGCGTGTCCCGATCTTTCTCCTCGGTGCGCAGGTAGTCGTCCACCTCGTCGAAGACGTCGTCCCCGCGCAGGTCGATCTGGTAGAGGAGCTGCAGCGCCAGCTCGCGTCCGCGCGTGCGCTTCTTCACGTCGCACCCTCCCCGAACCCGACGCGGTCGCCGGGCTGGCCGGCCGTGGCCGCCGCCTTCAGCGCCGCGAGCTGCGCCACGGCGGCGCGCGCCACCTCGCGCCCCTTGTCCTGCTTCCCCCCGGCGTCCGGCGGCAGCGCGCGCGCCTTCGCCTGGTCGAGGTCGTTGCACGTCAGCACGCCGAAGAGCACCGGCTTGTCGGCCGCGAAGCCCGCCTGCATGACGCCCTGGGCGACGGCCGCGGCGATGACCTCGTCGTGCATGGTCTCGCCCTTCAGCACGAGGCCGAAGCACAGCACCGCCGCGACGTCGGGTCGGACCGCCATACGCCGCGCGACCAGCGGAATCTCGAAGGCCCCGGGGACCTCCAGCACGACCAGCTCCTGCTCGTACCCCGCCGCCGCGAGCTCGCGCCGCGCGGAGTCGAGCATCGCCGTCGTCAGCTCGGAGTGGTAGGTCGACAGCACCGCCCCGATCCGCGCACCCGGCGCGAGCTCCAGCGGCGGGAGAGACGAGGAACTCGTGGGATCGAGAGCCATGGGCGAGACCTACCTGGAAACGAGCTGGGGAGACGACCTCCGCGACCGTGGGGCTCCGCGAAGGGCACAACAGTCTAAGGCCGACCTGGGGGAGTTCAATCCCGCCCCGGCCTGCCCGCTGGGCCGGCCTGGCCCGCTCGCAGGTGTCGAGTCTACGGCCCTACCGTGAACTGGATGGCGTTCGTCAGGCTGTCGCCGAAACCCGCCGGGTCGGCGGGGTCACGCTGGCGCCATTGAGCGCGGACCTCATGTCCGAGCGTCAGCGTGGGATCGGAGCCAGCCTGGATCACAGCATTGAAGTTGCGGAATAGAACGCCCGGGCAAGGCTGAACGCCGCCGAGCGTCGCCGACTTGGGCGGCAACAGCCGGGTGAACGGTGTCTTCACGCAGAGCGTTCCCCCGTGGAACGGGAGGCTCGACTTG
>CAYGPA010000484.1:0-371 GCA_964351535.1 uncultured Planctomycetaceae bacterium | reverse complement strand
AGAAGCGCTTCGTGAGCCGAGATACGGAAGGGTGCGGTGCTGCTCAGGCTGGCGAGTCCCTCGGTAGTCACGAAAGGCACACATCCCAGCGAGTTGACCTTGCCTTGGCAGAACGGCGTGGGTGCACCGGGCCGGAACAGGTAGGCCGCTCCAGCGTCGGGGGCATTCTCGTCGTCACCGGGCGAGTCCACGACTACGACCCCATCCTTGAAGGCGAGAGAGTGGCCGAAACCATCCGAGCTGGATGGGTCCGTCGGAATCAAAGCGGACTGCAGTCCCCAACCTCCACCATTCAGCTTCGAGTAGACGAAGGCAGCGCCCTCGATCGTGGGCCCGGAAAAGGAGGCTCCGATCGCCAAGTTGTTCTGGTC
>CAYGPA010000483.1:0-4283 GCA_964351535.1 uncultured Planctomycetaceae bacterium | reverse complement strand
GCGCGGACGCGCTCGAGGCCGAGCTGCTGCCCGCGCTGCAGCGCTTCGGCAGCGATCGCTACAAGTTGACGCCCGAGCCCGGGACGCCCGGGTCCGGCGGCACGACCGGCGCGCAGGCCGGCGGCACCTATCGCCTCGAGGGTCCGGGGGTCGGGACCACGTGGCTCGTCCTGCGCGACGGGCTCCTCGGCTGGACCGCCGATGCCGAGCTCGCCGAACGGCTGCGCCGCACCGCGCGGCCGCGCGGAGACACGGCCTTCCACCGCGCGCGGCGCGAGGCGCTCGCGCGCGGGCAGAGCGCGTGGGTCTGGGCGCACGCCCCGGCGCTGACGCGCCGGCTCGCCTTCGACGACGACGACGCGCGGAGCCTGCTCTCGGCGCTGGGCCTGAACGACGTCGGCGACGTCTCGCTCGGCATCGACGAGCGCGGCGGACAGCTCGCGTCGCAGCTCGAGCTTCGGCGCGAGGGGCACTCCGGTCTGCACGGCCTGATCCGCGGCGCGCCGTGCGCGTGGCGCTCCCTCGGCGCGCTGACGGCGGACACGCTGCTCGTGGCGGGGATGCCGCGCTCGCCGCGCGACGTGGCCCACGAGCTGACGGAGCTCGCGCTCTGGGCCGACTCCGACTACTACCGCGAGCTGCGCCAGCACTGGCGCGCCATGGAGCGCGTGCCCGTCCTGGGCGCGGCCTTCGAACCCGACGCGCTCGGTGCGGAGTTCGTGCTGTTCGCCCGGCCCACGCTCGGCGTCCAGCCGCTCGTGTACCTGGCCACGCCCATGTCGCCCGGCCTCGTGGAGCACTTCGCGGGCTTCGAGGCCAGGGCGGAGGCCGCGGGCGGCGAGCTGCGCCTCGAGGGCGGCGGAGCCGTGGTCGAGCGCGTCGTACGCGACGAGTCGACGTACTGGGTCGCGCGCCACGACTCGTTCGACCACGTCGCCTGGGCGCTGGTCGACGACTTCCTCGTCCTGACCGAGGATGCGCGCGCCCTGCGCGCGTACCTGATCACGCGGCAGCGCGAGCGCCTGGCCGATCGCGAGGCCGCCGTCGCAGCCGTGTGGGCGGGTCTGCAGGGCTGTTTCCAGGACCTCGAGGAGGGCGCCTACGAGCGCGCGGGCTTCTTCCTGCACGCGCGTACCGGGCTCGTCGTCGAGCGCCTCTGGCCCGTGGCCATGCTGGGCCTGCGGATGCAGCTCGGCGAGGCCGCGGACGAGCTCCCGAGCGCGCAGGAGTTCGGCGCGCTGATCGGCGAGTCGACGGCGGTGATCATCGACCGTCCGCACGAGCTCGAGTGGCGCGGGCGCGGGCTGCTGAGCGGCCTGCTGCTCGTCTTCTGAGCGGCGCCTCAGCCCTCGTCGTTCGGTGCCGGCGCGTCGTCGGCGTCCGGCCGACCCAGCAGCTCGCCGAGACCGCGGAACAGCACCCGGAATCCCTCGCCGGCCTCCTCGAGGTCGCGCGTGTCGAGCTGGACGGGTTCGATCGCGTCGAGCGACAGCGGCGCCGCCAGGGGCGTCGCCTCCGGATCCGGCGCGGGCGCGTCCTCCGGCGCCCCGAGCGCGAGGGTCCCGCGCTCGGCGGCGAACAGCAGCGCGCGCGCGTCGGCCCGCACCGGGTCGTTCGCGAGCACCTGCTCGAGGTCGCGCGCGGCCTCCCCGGCGAGCCCCAGCTCGATCCAGCAGCGCGCGCGGTCGATCAGCACCTCCGTGATGCACTCGCGGTCCGCGAGCGGGACGGCCAGCTCGAGGGCGTCGGCGTGGAAGCGCAGGGCGGCGTGCAGATTGGCGAGGCGTCGCTCCTCCTGGACCCCGCGGCGCTGTCCCTCGGCCATGCGACGCAGGATGCCGGCCGCGTTCAGGAAGGGCCACGGATCGCGCGGAGCGAGGCGTGCGCGCTCGCGGTGCGCGGTCAGGGCTTCGCGGTAGCGCTCGAGGCCCGTCAGCATCGCACCGCGCAGCGCGAGCTCGTCCGAGCGCGGTGCAGCGGGCTCGCCGCCGAGCAGCTCCTCGGTGGGCGCGAGGTGGTCGAAGAGACCCAGCACCTCGACGTCGCGGCCCTGCGCGTGCATCCAGGACGCGTAGGTCTCCATCGCGTCGAGCGCGATGTCGGGGTGGGTCTCGTAGGGGTACGCCTCCAGCAGGTACTCGAGGTTCGCCTGGGCCTGGCGACGGTCGAGGTCCAGGCCGCTGGCCCACAGGATGCGCGCCTCGAGGATCTGCTCGCGCGCGTGCGCCTCCTCGCGCAGCTGCTGCACGCGGTCGACCTCCTCGCGCGCCTGCTGCGTGACGGCCTGCGTGCTGGTGAGCTCGTGGCGCGCGGAGTCCAGGGCGCGCGACGACTCCTGCGCGGAGCGCGCGAACAGCGCCACGAGCAGCGCCATCGCGAGCACCACGATCGACTCGGCCGGGTGCCGGCGGACCCAGCGCAGGGCCGGGTCGAAGAAGCGCGGGGTGCGCGCGCTGACGGGGCGTCCGGCATCGAGCGCCTCCAGGTCCTCGAGCAGCGCCGCGGCGCCCGAGTAGCGTCGCCCGGAGTCCTTCTCGAGGCACTTGAACACGATCGCCTCGAGGTCGCGCGGCACGTCGTCGCGCAGGCGCCGCAGCCGCGGGGGTTCCTTGCTGAGGATGTTGTTCAGGATCGACTGCGCGTTGGGTCCGTTGAACGGCGGACGCTGCACGAGCAGCTCGTACAGCGTGGCGCCCAGACCCCAGACGTCGCAGCGCCCGTCGATGTGCTCGATGTCGCCCGCGATCTGCTCGGGCGCCATGTAGAGCGGCGTGCCCACGAGGTCGCCCGACTCCGTCATCGTGCCGGTCTCCTGACCGTCGAGCGGACGCGCCAGGCCGAAGTCGGTCAGCACCACGTGGTCGCCGTCGCGCAGCAGATTGGCGGGCTTGATGTCGCGGTGCATCACCCCGCGCGCGTGCGCGTGGGCGAGCGCGCTGGCGACGTCCTGGCCGATGCGCACGACGTCCTGGATGGCGAGCGGGCCCGCGCGCAGCACCTTGTCGAGCGGCGGCCCCTCGACGAAGCGCATCGCGAAGTAGTGCAGGTCGCCTTTCGTCTCGACCTCGAAGATGTCGACGATGCGCGGGTGCGCCAGCCGCCCCATGGCGGCGGCCTCGCGCAGGAACCGGCGCACGGTGCGCTCGCGCAGCGCGAGGTTCGGCGGCAGCACCTTGACGGCGACGCGGCGGCCGACGCCGTGCTGGCGCGCCTCGTAGACGACTCCCATGGCGCCGTGCCCGACCTCGCGAAGGACCTCGAAGCGAGCGAGCCGCTCGTCGAGCTGCTCGGGGTGGAAGCGCACGGCCTCCGGGTGGATCTCGTCCGCGGGAGACATGGCGGAATCAGGGGGGCGCCAGCGCGCGGTGGACGGCCAGGACGCCGTCGAGCACGTCGGCGAACTGGTCGATGTGCACCATGTTCGGCCCGTCGGAGGGCGCGTTGTCGGGGTCGGGGTGCACCTCGAAGAACAGGCCGTCGACGTCGCCCGTGGCCACGGCGGCGCGCGCCAGCGCGGGGACCTCGGTGCGGTCGCCGCCGGTCGAGGCGCCCAGGCCGCCGGGGCGCTGTACGGAGTGCGTGGCGTCGAACACGACCGGCTGTCCGGTCGCCGCGAGGTGCGCGAAGCCCGTCATGTCCACCACCAGGCGACCGTAGCCGAAGCTCGTGCCGCGCTCGGTGACGAGGACGTTGGAGTTCCCGGCCTCGATGCACTTCGCGACCGCGTGGGTCATGTCCCACGGGGCGAGGAACTGACCCTTCTTGACGTTGACGGCGCGTCCGGTGCGCGCGGCGGCGACCAGCAGGTCCGTCTGGCGACACAGGAACGCCGGGATCTGTAGCACGTCCGCGACCTCGGCGGCGACGGCGCACTGCTCGGGCGCGTGCACGTCGGTGACGATCGGCAGCCCGTGGCGCGCCTTGACCTCGGCGAGCAGGGCGAGGCCCTCCTCGATTCCCGGGCCGCGGAAGGCTCCCGCGGACGAGCGGTTGGCCTTGTCGAAGCTCGCCTTGAACACCAGCGGCACGTCGCGCTGCGCGGCGATCTCCGCCAGGCGCGCGGCGACACCGTGGACGAGCTCCGCGTCCTCCAGGACGCACGGGCCCGCGAAGAGGAACAGGCGTCCGCCGCCGAAGCGTCGACCGGCGATGGTTACGGTGGGGCGTTCCGGCATGGTCTGGGGCGAGGCTTGGCGACAGGTGGGCCCCGGCAGGGGATGTTCGGAGCACCGGCGAGCGATACTGCTGGTCGCGCCCGGCGAATTCAACGGGAGTCTGGCCCG
>CAYGPA010000482.1:0-4288 GCA_964351535.1 uncultured Planctomycetaceae bacterium | reverse complement strand
CTGTCGCCCCAGTCGTTGGCGAGGTGGAAGTGCTCCTCGAGGATCGCGCGCGCGTGCGCCTCGGGCATGCCCAGGCGCAGGCCGGTGCCGTCGGCGACCTCGTAGGGATCCATGACGTAGACCGCGTCGACGCGCGGATCCTCGGAGGGGTCGTGCTTGTCGAGCAGCACGAACAGGCCCTTGGTGGGGTACTCGAGGACGGTGACGCCCCCGGTCTCGATCCCGGCGGTGCTGGAGGGGGGCGTGATCAGGCGGCTCTCCGGAGCGCCCATGTGCGCGACGACGTCGCCCTCGCACCACGCGCCGGGTTCGATTCCACCCAGGCTCTTCGGAAGCTTCATGCGGCTCGTCGGGTCAGCGGCCGAGGTAGCGGAACACGATGTGGCGCCACTCTTCACTGCTGCGCAGGTCGAGCAGGACGCGGTTGACGGGCTTGCGCCAGCGGCTGTCGAGCGGGAAGGCCGCCGCGTAGTCCTGGACCTCGAAGGTCTTCTCGAGCACGCGCAGCTGCGGGTGCGATCTGGACACGAGGAACTCGATCAGCGGCGCGTCGTAGACCAGGGCGTCCGCTTCCTCGCCGTCGATCGCCTCGAGCCCCTCGGGGAGGGTCGCGACCGGCTGGAACAGCACCCGGTTCTCGTCGAGGAACTCGGCGCTGCTCGTGTTCGGAACCGTCACCGTGCGCACGCGCCGCAGGTCGGCGATGTCCTGGATCGGCGTCTCGAGCTGGCTGACGGTCAGCACGGACGCGATCGCTCCGGTCAGCACCGAGAGGAGCAGGATGCTCATGAGCATGCCCGTGGCGGCCAGCAGGCAGCCGAGGCCGGTCTTCGGGAAGATGCCCTTGTGTCCGAACAGGATGATCGTGGACCACCAGATGCCCGTGCCGACGCCTTCGCGCGCCCCGCCCTCGAACTGCGGATGGTGCTTGCGCTCCACGACCCAGAACAGCACGCCGGAGGTCACGAGGATCAGTCCGACGAGCCCGATCAGCTCGAGGAAGGCGCGCGAGGTGACCGCGTGGAGGAGCGAACCGAAGGCCAGCCCTCCGCCCGCGCTGCGCACGGCGACGCCGAGCCCGGTGACGTAGTAGGGATGCGAGAAGTCGACGCGGGCTTCGCGTTCGGGCGTGACGGTGATCGCGGCGAGCGCGGCGTCGGCCTCTCCGGACTCCAGGGCGACCAGCATGTCCTCGACGGAGGCCTTCTCCGAGAGCTGCAGCTCGACGCCCAGCTCCCCGGCGACGTGCTCCGCGAGGTCGATGCTGACCCCGGTCCACTCGCCGTCCTTGTCGCGGAACGCGAACGGCGGGCTGTCCTTCGTGACGACGCGCCACACGGCGGCCGGGGCCTCGGCCACGGCCGGAGCGGGCTCCTCCTGGGCGAGAGCAGCCGGCGCGCCGGATGCGCAGGCGAGGAGCACGAGGGCGCCGATCACTCGGACGCTCCCAGGTAGCGGTAGAGGACGTCGTCCCAGTGCGGCTCGCTCAGGGTGTCGACCAGCACCCGGTTGACCGGCTTGCGCAGGATGCTGTCGAGCGGCAGCGCGATGGCGTAGTCCTGGCGCTCGAACTCGACGGGCAGCACGGTGATCGAGTCCGGGAACTCGTGCGTCACCGTGTAGCGCAGGATCGGGGCGTCGTAGACCATGGCCTTGTACTTGCCGTCCGCCAGCAGCTTCAGCCCCGCACGCACGTCGGCGGCCGCGACGAACTGCAGTCGCTCCTCGCGCAGGTAGGCCTCGCTGGTCGAGTCGGCGACGCACACGATCCGGCCCAGCGCCGGAAGGTCACTGGGCCCCGAGACGGACGACTCCAGTCTCGAGATCGTCAGCGTCGACGCGATGGCGGCGGTCAGGCTGGAGATCGTGATCACGCTGGCGAACATCCAGAACATCGCGAACGCGCGACCGAGGCCGGTCGTGGGAGCCTTGTCGCCGTAGCCGACCGTCGTCATGGTCACCGCCGACCACCAGAACGCGGCGCCCAGGCCGCGCGCGGCCGATCCGCCGAACTGCTCGGGGTTGCGGCGGCGCTCGAAGAGCCAGAGGGCGAAGCCCGCGGCGAAGATCAGGACGATCAGGGTGCCGACCGCCTGGAAGAAGCGCACCGAGAGGACACGTCGGACCGCGGCCAGAACACCCGGCCGCCCCTCGGTCGGAATGGCGATGCCCAGGCCGGAGGGGTGGAAGGGGTGCGTGAAGTCGAGCAGGCGCTCGCGCTCGGGCGTCACCGTCAGCGCCGCGACCGACGCGTCCAGCGTGCCGTCGACCAGCCCCTCGACGAGCTGGTCCAGCGAGAGCTCGCGGAACTCGAACTCGAGCCCGAGGTTCTCGGCGATGCCGCGCCAGAGCTCGATGCTGATCCCGCGCCAGGGGCCGTCCCCGTCGCGGAACGAGAACGGCGCTGCCTGCTTGGTCCCGACGACGAGGCGCCGGGTCGGGACCTGCTCGACGACCTCGGTGTCGGCTGCGTCCTGCGCGCGGCTGCCGGAGGAGGCGACCGCGAGGGGCTGAACCGCCGGGAGCGTCATCGCGACGAGGCAAGTCGTCCACGCGGCTCTTCGTACTGCGTCCGTCGGGATCATGGGGCGGCTTCGCGGGTCATCCTGTCGAGTCCGCACCTCGAAGTCGACCCCGCGGCGCATCCACGGCCGGATCAGCGGTCGCGCGCCGACGCGTCGTTCAGCCGCCACGAGTACTCGAGGTAGTCGAGCCGGGGCGCACGGGCCGCCCGGAGCCAGTCCGCGTGCTCCGGGGGCGCGTAGCGCGCGATCCAGGCCTGCACGCTGCCGGCGTCGCGCTCGAAGTCGGCGGCGAACCAGTTGAAGAGCTGGGAGACCTCGAGCCTGCGCTCCTCGGCGTCGAAGCGATTGCGCGCGGGGTCCGCGAGCCACGCGCGGACCTGCTCGTCGAGCTGATCGTCCAGACCCTCGGCCGTGAACGCCTCGGCGCGCAGCGGCGGGCAGCCCTCCGACGCGCAGTTCACGGCCGCGTGCAGACGCGCGTCCTCGAAGCGCTTGCGCAGGATCTCGTGCTCGACCTGGTTCAGGGAGAGCGAGCCGCGCTTGCCGTCGGGGCGCAGGCCCTCGAGGGGGATGAACTGCTTGTCCCACACGCCGTCGTCCAGCGAGTCGACGTCGCGGATGCTGTCGACCGGATACGCGTCGACCACGAGCTGGATCGTGTACGCGTTGTAGACGTTGACCCAGAACGCGAAGCGCTGCTCCTCGTCCCAGGAGGCGAGCGTCGCCGGTTCGACCGCCTCGAGCTGCCGGACGTAGGCGTCGAGGCCCGCGCGGTCGCGTTTCAGTCCCGCGTAGTCGAAGCCCCGCGGCCGCACGAACTTCGCGAGCACGTCGGTCCAGGCCCCGTGGGAGTGGTCGAACGCCGGACCCGAGGTCGGCGCGGCGTTGTCCTGCGCCGACCGGGTCCCGGTCGATCCGTTCGTCTCGGCGACCGTGGGCACGGTCGCGGGCACCGGCGTTGCGGCGGGGGAACACGAGAGTGCGGCGAAGGACAGCAGCGTGCGCAGCATGGGGGACTCCGGGTCGGGGATGCGCGGGCGACGCCACCCGTAGATGCCGCGTGGGCGGGGTTCAAGCGCGCTCTCCGGAACGGGTGCGGGGCCGGCACGAGAGCGGCGGCACAAGAGCACCGGCACCGGGGCCGAGGCCTCGGTGCCGGTTTGGAAGACGGAAGGGGACCGATCGGGTGGGCTGAGGGTCCCAGGGAGGTACTTCTCGACCCCCTTCCTAGATCTCCGGTCGCCCCGAAGGGCGACCTGCTGTCTGTGCCGACGGGCCTCCGCGGGTGGGGCGGCGACTTCGCCGGAGCCGGCTGCGAGCAACTGCCGGCTGACGACCTCTAGGCTGCGCTCCGCGACCGGCAACCGACCGGGATCCCAAAAAGTTCGGGCGCTTCGTTCGAGTTGTATTCGAGCGTCAGTCGAGGTGTCCGCGATCGGAGTCACCCATCTCGACGGTTCCATCGAAGCTCGAAAAATATTCACCCCAGCGCGCCGCAACGGTGTCCGCGGTTCGCGGATCGCAGAAGAGCTCTTCGGGATAGTTCGGCTTCATGCGCGCGTCGATCGCGAGCGGTGCGTGGTGCACCGCGTGCGACCCGCTGAGCTCCACGCGCGCCGCGCAGATGTCCGACGCGGGGTCGAAGCGCGTGAACGTCGTCCACAGGAAGTTCATCGAGCTGCGCGCCGCGCGCTCCGCGTCGTCGACCAGCACGATCAGGGGCCAGTCCGCGAACGCGGGGTCGCGCGCGACCCGTTCGACGA
>CAYGPA010000481.1:0-4295 GCA_964351535.1 uncultured Planctomycetaceae bacterium | reverse complement strand
GCGGAGATGGAGGACCTCGACCCCGGCTACACGCTGCGCCTGGAGCAGCAGCAGCAGTTCGCGGGGGACAAGGTCGAGGCCGCGCGCGGGACGCTCGAGTTCTACGAGCAGCAGTTGATCCACCTGCAGGAAGGCCGCGAGTACGCCCTCTCCTCCGCGCGCTTCCAGCTGGCGGTGGCCATCGAGAAGGTGCGCGCCGAGGAACAGGAGCTCGAGGCGAGCGAGGCGGAGCTCGAGCAGAAGCGCGCCGACCGCGAGCGCAAGTGGACGCTCTTCACGAACGGCGTGGCCTCGGAGCTCGAGTACCAGAAGGCCGAGTCGGAATTCCTGTCGGCGCGCGCCAAGGTCGAAGCCGCCAAGGCCAAGGTCGAGCAGGCGCGCAACGAGGAGAGCTCCAAGATGGCCAACGTCGACAAGGTCGGCGCGGAGGAGCAGGCCAAGATCGAGTCGATCCGGTCCGCGCGCGAGGAGGCGCGCTCGAAGGTCGCGCTCGCGGAGAAGGAGGAGACCGAGGCCCGCACCGCCCTCGCGCGGCAGTCGACGCAGGTGATCCGGGCGCCGCGCACCGGCCACGTCCTGCGGATCCACGGGGCGACGACCTCCGACCTCGTCACGCGCAACGATGCGCTGATCGACCTCGTTCCCGACACCGAGCGCATCGGCGTCGAGCTCTGGGTTCGCGGGGTGGACGCTCCCCTCGTCGGCCCCGGGCGCAAGGTGCGGCTGCAATTCGAAGGCTGGCCCGCCGTCCAGTTCGCCGGCTGGCCCTCGGTGGCCGTCGGCACCTTCGGGGGCGTCGTGCAGCTCGTCGACGTCCAGGCCTCGGCCGAGGGACGCTTCCGCGTGCTCGTGCAGCCCGATCCCGACGAGGAGCCCTGGCCCGATCGCAGGTACCTGCGCCAGGGCGTGCGCACCAGCGGCTGGGTCCAGCTCGACACCGTCAGCCTCGGCTACGAGATCTGGCGTCAGCTCAACGCGTTCCCCCCCTCGATGCGATCGACCCCCGCCGCGGGAATGGAGGACTCCGGCGGAAAGTCCGGGACCAAGAAGAAGAACGACGACGCCGAGGGCAAGGACAAGAAGCCGTGAGGCCCCGGACCCGCGCCGCGCTCGCCCCGGTGCTGCTGCTCGCGGGAGCCGCGTGCCAGGCGCGTGCTCCGAGTGCCAGACACCCCGTGCCCCCCCCGCTCGCGCGGGACTTCGAGCGCTTCGGTGTCACCGAGCAGGGACAGGGCGCCTCCCCGCTCGACCTCGTCGCCGCGCTGGGGCCGGCGGAGGGAACGACCCCGAGTCCCGCGGTCGACGAGGGGCGCCCCGGCGAGGCGCCGGCCCGGGAGAGCTTCCTGACGTTCGAGGACCTGCTGTACTCCGTCGAGAGCCGCTTCCCGCTCGTCCTCGCCGCGCTCGAGGAGCTCGAGATCGCCGCGGGCGAGTTGACGGCCGCGCGCGGCAGGTTCGACAGCTACCTGAAGGCGGACGGCGACTACGAGCTCACGGGCTTCTACGAGAACGAGCGCACCAAGCTCATGCTCGAGCAGCCCACGACGCTCTGGGGCGCCACGTTCTTCGGGGGCTACAAGCTCGGCACGGGCGACTTCGCCGTCTGGGACGGCGACCTGAAGACCAACGAGGGCGGCGAGTTCAGCGCGGGCGTCCGGCTGCCGCTGCTCGCGGGCCGCCGCATCGACGAGCGCCGCCTGCTGCTGTGGCAGGCCGAGCTCGGCCGGGCCCAGGCCGATCCGATCGTCCTCGCGAAGCGGCTCGACGCGACGCGCAAGGCGGCGAGCTCGTACTGGAAGTGGGTGGCCGCCGGTCAGAAGCTCGAGATCGCGGAGCGGCTGCTGGCCCTCGCGGAGAACCGCCAGGCCGGCGTGGCCCTCGCCGTCGAGGAGGGTGAGCTGCCGCCCATCGCGCTGACCGAGAACCAGCGCCTGGTGGTCGAGCGGCAGTCGATCCTCGTGCGCGCCCGGCGGACGCTCGAGCAGGCGGCGATCCAGCTCTCGCTCTTCTGGCGCGACGACGAAGGCCGACCGCGCCTGCCCGGCGTCGAGGTGCTCCCGCCGGTGCTCCCCGTGCCGCGCGATCCCGCGCTCACGATCCGGCCCGCCGACGCCGACCTCGCGCGCGCCCAGCGCCCGGAGCTGCGCGGGCTCGAGCTCGAGCTCGAGAGCCTGCGGCTCGCCGTCGAGCAGGCGGAGAACAAGCTGCTGCCGATGCTCGACGTCGGCGTCGCGGCCTCGCAGGACGTCGGCGCCGCCGTGTCGACGCCCGACGACAAGGGCCCGGGCGAGCTGGAGGCCAGCTTCCGCTTCGCGCTGCCGCTCCAGCGGCGCGCCGCGCGCGGCAAGACCCGCTCCCTCACGGCCAAGGCCGCCAAGCTCGAACGCGAGCTCCAGCTCGCGCGCGACAGCGTCGTCGCCGAGGTCCGCGACTCGGCCTCCGCGCTGCGGCAGACGTGGCTGCGACTCGAACAGGTGCGCGAGAACGTGCGCCTCGCCGGCCTCCTGGAGGAGGCCGAGCGCCTGCGCCTGCGCGAGGGCCAGAGCGACCTCCTGCGCGTCAACCTGCGCGAGCAGCAGACCGCCTCGGCCGCCTCGATGCTGGTCGACGTCGTGGCCGAGCACTTCCGCGCGCTGGCGGACTACCGCGCGAGCCTCGGCCTGCCGTACGACGAGATCGTCGCCGGGCGCGCGCCCGGCCTGTGAAGTTTCATCGAGCGAGCTCGCGGATGCGCACGTCGCGGAACCACACCGGGTCGCCGTGGTCCTGCAGCGCGATGCGCCCGCGGCCCGCGCGGCCGTAGGCGGGCATCGACGCGAACTTGCTGGCCGCGACGAGGCGCTCCCACTCGGGCCCGCCGAGCTCGTAGCGACACTGCAGCACGCCGTTCAGCCAGTGCTCGACGGTTCCGTTCTCGACGCGCAGGCGCACGCGGTTGAACATGCCGACCGGCCGCGTGTCGTCGCGCGCCGGCGCGTGCAGCGCGTAGTTGGACCCCGCCGACGTCCGCGGGTTCCGGCCGTCGCGGTGGCGCGCGTTGTCGAGGATCTGCAGCTCCGGACCGCTGGCCCACACGGCCTCGTGCTCGTCGGAGACGTGGAAGAAGATGCCGCTGTTGCCGCCCGGTGAGATGCGCCACTCGAGCTCCAGCTCGAAGTCCTCGAAGACGTCGGCGGTGACGAGGTCGCCCCCGGGCCCGGTGTGCACGATGCAGCCCTCGCGCACCTCCCAGCCCTCGATCGCGCCCTGGCGCCGGAACGGCTGCCAGCCCGCGAGCGACTCGCCGTCGAAGAGCAGGCGCCAGCCGGCCGCGCGCTCGGCCTCGCTCAGCCGGTTGGGCGTCGGGCGCAGCGGACTCGCGCGCACCTCGCCCGCCTCGGCCGGCAGGCGGTGCACGGTCGTCCAGGCCTCCGTCGTCCACGGGGCGCGCCCGCTCTCGGCGGCGACGCCCGGCAGCAGCCGCGTGTGCACGACGCGCCCCGGGCGCAGCCCCGGGAGCTCGAGGAACACGCGCAGGCGATCCGCCGAGACGCTCGCGCTGCGCACCGGCAGGCGCTCGAGGTCGAGCTTCGGTCCGCCGTAGTCGGCCGTCGCCTCGTAGCGCCACTGCTCGACGTCCCACGTCGCGGGATCCCAGCCCGAGCCGATGTCCGTCGGGTCCAGGGGCTCGGTGAACTCGACCTCGAGGCCGTTCGCGCGCGTGCGCACCGCGAGCGGTTCGAAGACCGGCGCGTCGGTGAACTCGAGGCGCTCGAGGCCGAACCAGCGCTTGCCCGCCTGACTCCAGTTGCCCGTCGAGCCCACGCCGCCGACGACGAGCACGTCGCGCGGCCCGAAGGACAACCGGTTGACGCCGGCCTCGAAGCCCTGGGAGAAGCGGAACACGGTGCCCTGCCAGACCTCCTCGCCCTCCGCGGCAACGCGCTCCACGAACACGCGCTTCAGTCCGCCGTGCGTGACGTCGCCGACGAGCATCTGCCCGGCCCACGGTCCGATCGGCAGCGGCGCGGGCTGCGACGGCGAGTTGCCGATCTCGTTCTGCGGGAGCCACACGACGGGCGGCTCGACCGGCAGCTCGGCCGCCTCGTCGCCGAGCACCGCGCGCGAGCCGTAGAAGGCCCCCCGACGCAGGCGCAGGAGCTTCGAGACCGGCAGCCAGTCGCCCTGGTTGTCCGTGATCCAGAGCGCGTCGCCGACGCCGTCGCCGATGCCGTTGGGCGTGCGCAGGCCGTGTGCCACGACCTCGTGGTCGCCGTCGTCGAGACCGATGCGCAGGACCGTGCCGCGCTCGGGCG
>CAYGPA010000480.1:0-4315 GCA_964351535.1 uncultured Planctomycetaceae bacterium | reverse complement strand
CATCGGCACGCAGATCCCGCACGGCGTCGGCGCGGCCTACGCGACGAAGCAGCGCAACGAGGACGCCGTGCACGGGATCTACTTCGGGGACGGCGCCACGAGCTCGAACGGCTTCCACTCCGGCCTCAACTTCGCGGCCGTCTGGAAGGTCCCCGCGGTGTTCGTGTGCGTCGACAACGGCTGGGCCATCTCGGTGCCCTCCAGCGCGCAGACGGCGTGCTCGTCCTACGCGGACAAGGGACTCGCCTACGGCGTCCCCGGGACCGTGGTCGACGGCAACGACGTGCTCGCGTGCCTCGGTGCGACGCAGGCGGCGGTAGAGCGCGCGCGCGAGGGCGGCGGCCCGAGCCTCCTGGTGCTGCGCACCTACCGCATGCTGGGTCACTCGAGCTCCGACGACCCCTCGAAGTATCGCGACGACGCCGAGGTGGCCGCGTGGGCCGCGAAGGACCCGATCGAGCGTTTCGGCCGCTTCCTGACCGAGCGGGGCGTGCTGGCCGAGGGCGAGCTCGACACGCTCGAGCGCCGGCTCCTCGACGAGATCGACGCCGTGATCCACGAGCAGGAGGCGGCCCCGCCGATGCCCCTCAAGACCCTCGTCGAGGACGTCTACGCGGACGTCCCGCGGCACCTGCGCCGCCAGTACAACGCCTTCATCGCGGTCGCGGAGCGCCACGGCCAGGCGCAGCCCGGCGACGGCGCCTTCCCCCTGTGAGAACGGACCGTGCGAACGTCGGGGCGGCCGGGAGGACCGTCTGCATGGGGCCCCTGGGACGGTCTGGAGGCTCCCGTGGCCGCCCTGGCAGCCCCCTGGCGTCTGGAGCACTTCTTCAACGGGCTGCTGGCCCATTCGAGCCCGGTGGAGCGCATCCGGAGGTCCCGAGACGGCGAAGAGACCCTTGCCCAGGGCCGCTCGCCATTCCGGCGGGGGAGGTGCCTGGCGCGCGTCGAACCCCTACCCTGACCCGGTCCAGAAGATGCAAACGGCCCTGCTGTGCCCCGCGCCACACCACGCGGCAGCCCGCAGGACTCGGAGTCGCACCGTGACCGTTCAGGAACCGACGATTCTCCAGCGAGTTGCCGCGGGCGACGCTCCCGCGGTTCGCGAGTGCCTCGACCGCTACGGCCCGCTGGTCTGGTCGATCGTTCGCGGTCAGCTCTCGGACACGGCCATGGCCGAGGACCTCGTCCAGGAGGTCTTCATCGACGTCTGGAAGAGCGCCGGCCGCTTCGACCCGAGCGTCGCGTCCGAAGCGACCTTCGTGGCCACGATCGCACGCCGTCGCTGGATCGACCGCCGCCGCCAGCTCTCGCGTCAACCCGAGGTCGAGGTCATCGACGAGTCGCGTTTCGTCGAGGACTTCGACGGACTCGACCACGTCGACATCAGCGACGAGGCGCGCGTGGCCCGGGCCGCGCTCGCCGAGTTGCGCCCCGAACAGCGCCGCGTGCTCCTGCTCTCGATCGTCGGCGGACTCAGCCACGGTCAGATCGCCGCCAAGACGTCCCTGCCGCTCGGCACCGTGAAGAGTCACGTGCGGCGCGGTCTCGAGCGCGTGCGAGCCCTTCTCGACGACCCGAATCGCCAGGCCACTCTGGACAGCACCGGGGGGGTGCAGAGTTGAGCGGCCAGCCGCTGGACGACGCGCTCGTCGACCTGCTCGTCAGCCGCGCGGTCGGGGACCTGGACGCGAGGGAAGAGGAGCGCCTCCGGGGCCGGCTGAACGGTCTGCCCGCGCACGTCGCCGAGGGCTACGACCACGCCGCGGCGGCCATCCATCTCGCCTTCGTCGGCGCGGACCTGCAGCCCTTGCCGAGCGCCATGCGCTCGCGTCTCGAGCAGCGGGCGGGCACCTGGAACGGCGGGGACCCCTCCGCCGTCCCTTCCGAGCTGCGCGCGCTCCCGCCCGCTGTCGAGGCACCCGCACCGAGCTCGCCGGCCGCCTCGCCCTGGCTCGGCTGGCTGGTCGCCGCGGCCTGCCTGCTCCTCGCGTTCGGCGCGTGGCGACAGCGTGCTCCGTCGCCGGGCGTGACCACCTGGAAGTGGGAGACGCTGGCCGCGCAGGAGGGGACCGTGGAGCTGCCCTGGACTCCGACCGAGGACGCCCTCGCCGAGGGAGCCTCGGGTGCGGTGCTCTGGAACCCGTCGCTGCAGTGCGGGTTCATGCGCATCGAGCACCTGGCGACCAACGATCCCTCCGAGCACCAGTACCAGCTGTGGATCTTCGACGCGCAGCGCGACGCTCGCTACCCCGTCGACGGGGGAGTGTTCGACGTGCCCGGCGAGGGTCCGATCATCGTTCCGATCGACGCGCGACTGAAGGTGGCCGAGGCCACGCTGTTCGCGGTGACCTACGAGCGCGCCGGCGGAGTGGTCGTCTCCGCGCGCGACCCCATCGTGTTGACCGCACAGCCGCTCTGAACATGGACGAGCAGGGAACCTACACCGCCGAGTTGATCCTCGCCTCTTCGCGCGCGTTCGCCGCGGGAGCCGTCCTCCGTCAGTTCGACGGCCCGCCGCCGGCCGAGGGCGAGTCCTTCACCGACTGGACGAGCGAAGCAGAGGTGCGCCTGCAGTACCTGGCCAACGCTCTGGCGGCGGGGCGCCCGGCGCTGTTCCAGGACCACGTCGACTGGTTGCGCAGGGCGTACACGGGACGCGGCGTTCCGCTGGCCATGCTGGAGCGCCACCTGAAGAGCCTGCGCGACGAGCTCGTCGAGAGCCTGCCCGCGGCCTTCAGCCAGTCGGCCTCCCGGGTTCTCGAAGAGTCCGCGGCGCAGCTCGCGCGAGAGCTTCCGGCCGCGCACGACGGACTCGAAGGCCCCGACGCGATCGCGTCCGGCGAGTACCTGCGCAACGTGCTCGAGGGGCGGCGGGAAGACGCCGTGCGCGTGGTCCTGGACCGGATCGACGCGGGCGACGACGTGTGGCAGACCTACCGCGGGATCGTCGGACGCGCGCAGTTCGAGGTGGGCCGCATGTGGCAGATGGGGGAGCTGCACGTCGCCGAGGAGCACTACGCCTCGCGCGTGGCGGAGCACGTTCTCGCCGTCTTGACTTCGCGCGCTCCGAAGCAGCCTTCGACCGGGCGTCGCGTGCTCATCGCCACGGTGCAGGGAGACAGCCACGACATCGGCGCGCGCTTCGTCGCCGATCGCCTGCAGGCGGAGGGATTCGAGGCGATCTTCCTCGGGGCGGACACTCCGGCCGAGGACATGACTCGCGCCGTGCGCGACTTCCGCGCCGACCTGCTCGCCATCTCGATGAACCTCGGCCTGCACGTCATGAGCCTGGCCCGGACGATCGAGACCGTGCGCGCGGGGCTCGGCGATGCCGGCGTTCCGATCCTCGTCGGCGGCAGGCTCTTCGCGGTCGTCGAAGACCTGTGGCAGGTGGTCGGAGCCGATGCTTGCGCCTCGTCGAGCGACGGAGCCGTCGCGGCCGTCGAGCGCGTGCTGCTCTCGTCCCGGGACGCCTGAGCCCGCCGCTCCGCCGGAGCGCCGACGTTCACCCGCCGCTCCGCTGGAGCGGCGAAGTTGGATCGGATAGAACCGTTGCCATGAGTGCCCCCCGCAAGGTCGTCGTCATCGGAGCCGGTCCCGCCGGCTACGTCTGCGCCATCCGCCTCGCCCAGCTGGGACAGGAAGTGACCGTCGTCGAGAAGTCCTACCTCGGCGGGACGTGCCTCAACGTCGGCTGCATCCCCTCGAAGGCGCTGATCGCAGCGGGTGTCCTGCTCGAGCGCATCGAGCGCGCGAACGCGATGGGCATCACCGTCGCCGACGTGGGCCTCGACGTCGAGAAGCTCGTGGGCTGGAAGGCCGGCATCGTGGCCAAGCTGACCGGCGGCGTCGGCACCCTGCTGAAGAACCACGGCGCCAAGCACCTCGAGGGGCACGGCGAGATCGTCGACCGCAACACCGTGCGCGTGAAGGGCCCGGCCGGTGAGACGACGCTGAAGGCCGACGACATCGTGATCGCCACGGGCTCGGTCGCGACGGAGATCCCGGGCTTCCCGTTCGACGAGGAGACGGTCTGGTCCTCCACCGGCGCGCTGGCTCCCAACCGCATCCCCGAACACCTGCTCGTCATCGGCGCCGGCTACATCGGTCTCGAGCTGGGCATGATGTACCGCAAGCTCGGCAGCCGCGTCACGATGGTCGAGTTCACCGAGGGCGCCCTCCCCGGCCAGGACCGCGACTGCGTCAAGATCATCGAGCGCGCCGCGAAGAAGGCCAAGATCGAGATCCTCACGCGCAGCGCCGCCAAGGGCTTCGAGGTCAAGGGCGGCAAGTCCCACGTGCAGGTCGAGAG
>CAYGPA010000479.1:0-4344 GCA_964351535.1 uncultured Planctomycetaceae bacterium | reverse complement strand
AGCGTGACGTCGTCCATGAGCTCGGAGCGCGGGGTCGCGACGATCGGGTGGGCCTGCTCGAGTCGGTCGAGCCGCTGCGGGAGCATCTTGGGCCGGTAGTCGCGCAGGGCGCGCATGCGCTCGCGCACCGATTCGTGCAGCTTGGCCCGCGGCGGCACCTTGCGGAGCTCGTAGCCGAGCAGGCGCCAGGCGCCGGTGTAGAGGTCGTGGTGCGGCTCGGTCCAGTCCTCGGCCCCCCGGATCATCGACAGCGACTCGTCCTTCACGAGCAGGCCGCAGCGGCGCGAGTGCTCCAGCATCCACGAGAGGGTCACGTAGGAGAGCCCGCGGTCGCGCCGGTGTCCGCCGCCGACGTCGGAGTGATCGCCCGGGAACCAGACCTGCAGGATCTCCTGGCCCGGCGCGACGTAGTCCTCGTCCCACAGCACGGCCGGAAACTTCTGGCGTCGCTCGTCGAGCGACAGGGCCTGGAAGGCGTGGGCCACGTCGGGGTTCAGCTGCAGGTCGGGGAACGTGCGTCCGAGGAGCAGGCCGAGGGAGGAGACGGTGTCCCACACGCCGACGACCTGCGGCTTGCACTCGCGGGAGAAGGCCTCCTTGAAGCCGTTCGCGATGATCGGGCTGCCCTCGATCGTGATGTGCAGTGCGTAGTCGAGCAGGTTCTCGTTGCCGCGGTGCAGCAATCCGACCTTGTGGATGATCCCCGCGAGCCAGCGCACCGTGAAGGCGCCGCGGCTGAACCCGTACAGGAACACGCGATCCCCGGACTGGTAGTTCGCCATGAGGAAGCGGTAGCCGTCGAGCACGTTGCTCCGGAAGCCCGTGCCGAAGGCCTTGCTGAGCGTCATGCCCAGTCGCCCCCTCATGCTGAAGCGCGCGTCGGGCGCGAGCGAGCCGACCCCGGGGTCGTAGAAGGCGAGCTGCGCCTGCTTGCCCTCGCGCTGCTTGCGCACCGCGCTGAACAGGTCGTCCTTGTGGATCGCGTCGTAGAGACCGACGACGTTCGTGTTCTCGTCCCCGAAGGCCTTGCCGGTGCCGTCGCAGCAGACGACGAGGTTCTTCGGCACCGTGCCGTCATTCGATTCTCGCAAGACTCCTCCTCCTTGCGCGTGGAACGACGGCGCTTCAGGACCGTCGTGGAGGGGGAATCTAGCCGGGAATCGCCGGCGCGTCGCGACCCATCTGGCTCCGGGGGCCGTTTCCCGGGCGGACCTGAATCGGTCTTGGACGCAGCGCGGGGTCTCGCGGTTCCCTCCGAACAGCCGTTTCCGGGGTTTCCCGCGGGCCGTGCGGGAGGCGTTCCGGGGTCCAGCAAAAAAAGGCCCAAAAGAGTCCCGGAAGGTGCCAACGGCCCGCCCAAGGGCTGCATTGTAGGTGTAATGACGGAAAGGCCCGTTGCCGGCGTCCCCATCGAGGACCTGCTCTCCCACGCGCCCTGGCTGCGCCAGGTGGCGCGTACGCTCGTGCGCGAGCCGGGGGTGGCCGACGACGTCCTCCAGGAGACGTGGCTCACGGCCCTGCGCTCCCCGCCCGCCGAGGCGGACAACCTGCGCGGCTGGCTCGGGCGCACCCTCCAGAATCTGGTCCGTCAACGCGCGCGCAGCGAGCGCAGTCGCTCGCAGCGCGAACGCACCGAGCGCGGCGCGGGCCAGGAGATCCCGCTGAGCCCCGAGGCCCTCGTGCAGGGGGCCGAGATGCAGCGCCTCCTCGCCGAGGAGGTCATGGGGCTGCGCGAACCCTTCCGGACCACCGTGCTGCGGCGCTACTACGAGGGGCTCGAGCCCTCGCGCATCGCCGAGCTCGAGGGCGTTCCGGCGGGCACCGTCCGCTGGCGGCTGAAGCGGGGCCTCGAGCTCCTGCGCGAGCAGATGGACGAACGCGCCGAGCGCGACACGTGGCGCATGGGGCTCCTGGCCCTCGTCGGCGCGGACGTGCTCGGTCACGGCCCGGGCATGCTGGCGAGCTCGCTCCTGAGCCCGCTGTCCATCTCCAGCGTGCCCAAGGCCGTCCTGATCGTGGCCGGAGCCACGGCCGCGGCCGCGCTCCTCGTGGTCGCCGGGACGCTGCGCTCGGCGGAGGTCGAGACGCGCCCCCTGCCCCGACCCGAGGTCGCCGCGCTGCACGCGCCGGCCGGCGACCGCACGCCGCTCGGGCCCGCGGCGACGACCGCCGGACGGGCAAAGCGCCCGGACACGCTCCCGCCGGGCCGCGTGGTCGCGAGCGTGACGGGGCGCGTACTGCGCCTCGACCCGGAGCTGCCGGGGGGCTTCGTGCCCGCGGCCGGTGTGCGCGTGGCGGGTGCCGCGCGCGCCCTCGGCTCCGACGGAATCCCGATCGAGTCCACGGCCTCGTCGCACCTGGCGCGGACCGACGACCGGGGAGGGTTCGAGCTCCCGATCGCCCACGGACGGCACGGCGCCGCGCTCCTGCTGCGCGCGCTGGCGGACGACCTCCACGACGCGCACGAGGTCGCCGTGCACCTGCCCGGAACCGGCGAGGGGTGCGCGGACGTCGAGCTCCTGCTCGTGCCTCACGGCTCCCTCGTCGGGCAGACCGTCGACGCCGGCGGGCACTCCGTCGACGGCGTCGAGCTCTTCTTCGCCGGCGGCTCCGTGCGCTCGGACCAGCAAGGGCGCTTCTGGCTCGCCGGCTACGGGGGACAGACTCTCCTGGCGGTCGAGCGCGACGGCTACGAGGCCTCCGCCCAGGCCCGGATCGCGCGCCGCGACGACGGCTCCTGGGCACCCGCGCGGGTCACCCTCGTCGAGGGCACGGCCCTCGCACGTGCGCTGCCGCCCTCGTCGCGCGGCGGACGCGAAGCCAGCTCCACGAATCCTTCGGAAATGCTCTCCTCACGATGGGGAACGTCTGCTCGCGACGCGATTTCGATGCGCAGCCAGCGGTATCTCGACGGGAGTACCGCGGGCCCATCGATCCCGGGCCCGGGTCCGTCCAGATCGACAGGCGTTTCCTTCGGCCGTGAACTCTCCACCACGGCCGAGTCGCTCCGTCGCGCCGGAACCCGCTTCCGCTCCACGCAGGCCTTCGGGTCGGCGAGGACCGGGTTCCGGCGCGGGGGGGCACTCTTCGCGAGCGCCGACGGACCGGGCGAGGCGCTGCGGACCGCGCTGCTGCTCGCCGAGGCCCAGGTGCACGGCGCTGCCGACGCGCGCCACGCCTGGTGCCCGCTCGGGCAGCACGCCGTGGCCGAGCAGCCCGAAGCCCTGTTCGCGACCCCGGCGGCCGCGCCGGCGTGCCGAGCCCTCGTCGAGGAGCTCGGTCGCCTGCTGGCCTCCGCTCTCCCCCCGGACCCGCGCTCCGCCCCGGCGGACGCGCGCTCCGAATCGGTGGACGGCTCCG
The DNA here is from genome assembly GCA_964351535.1 of uncultured Planctomycetaceae bacterium. Lineage (GTDB taxonomy): Bacteria > Planctomycetota > UBA1135 > UBA1135 > JAUIDW01. The sequence goes on along the minus strand of CAYGPA010000479.1, from coordinate 984 downwards.
GCCGCTCCACGGCGTCGTCGGCGGCGACGACGGGTCGGACTCCGCAGGACCCGAGCGAGGGTCCCGGGAGCCGGCCGAACCTCTCTGGCCACGCAGATTCCCCAACGGCGCTCCCACAGATCGGCGCCGTACCCGTGGTCGGGCCTGCGGGAGTTCGAGCGAACTCCTGACGTCTCGAGCTCCCGTAGGCACTTTTTGCCGTTCGGCCGCAGGAGGCGGCGCCCCGCCTGTCGAGACAGGCGATGGCCACCGGCAGCGCTTCCCACGCCGCGCCGTTCGCGCCGCAGCGGCTCGCCCCCTCGGCGCGCCCCTCCGCGGTCCCCCCCGACGATCCGCCGGGGGTGCCCGCCGGGGCGCCTCGGTCGCGAAGTCCCGTGCGACGGCATCCGCGGCGAAAACCATCGCGACGCGGTGAGGGTTGCGGGCTAGGTTGTCCGCCTCTCCAGGGAGTCCGATCACCTTGTCCGACAACGACGTACCGACCCTCGCGGGTTGGGGCCGGCTGGCCCTGCCCGGGCGCGAGGTGTTCTCCGAGGACCTCGAGCGCCTCACCGAGGGCAAGGTCCTCAGTCGAGGCCTGGGCCGCGCCTACGGCGACTCCGCGCTGCCGCCGCCGGGCGAGCTGGACGTGGCGACCACCACGCTGGCGGACCGGATCCTCGGGTTCGACCGCGAGACCGGTCTGCTGCGCGCCGAGGCGGGGCTCGCCCTGGTCGAGCTCAACCGGCTCTACCTGCCCCAGGGCTGGTTCACCCCGGTCACGCCGGGCACCCAGTTCGTCACGCTGGGCGGCATGGTCGCCGCCGACGTGCACGGCAAGAACCACCACGTCGAGGGCTGCTTCGGCGCCCACGTGACGCGCCTGCGCATGCGCGTCGCGGACGGGCGCATCCTCGAGTGCGGGCCCGACCGGGAGTCCGAGCTCTTCTGGGCCACGGTCGGCGGCATGGGCCTCACCGGCCACATCCTCGAGGTCGAGTTCCG
>CAYGPA010000478.1:0-4383 GCA_964351535.1 uncultured Planctomycetaceae bacterium | reverse complement strand
CGCGGGTCGCGGAGACGCTAGGCCTCGGCCGGGGCCGAGAGACCCTTGCCGCGCTTCCTCGCGCCGCGTCCCGACAGCGGGGCGACGGCCCAGCGCACGCTGTTCGACGTCGCCGCGGCGAGGTCGAGGACGATCGTGTACCAGAGCGGGATGACCCACAGCGTGAAGAACGTGCTGATGGCGAGGCCGCCGGCGACGCAGGTGGCGAGGGCGCGGTAGTCGATGCCCTGGGACGGCGGTTCGGCCAGCGCCATCGGGAGCAGGCCGCAGACCGTCGTCAGCGCGGTCATGACGATCGGGCGCACGCGGTTGGCGCTGCCCTGCAGCACGGCCTCGCGGCGCTCCATGCCGGCCTGGTGCAGCGAGTGGATGCGGTCGATCAGCACGATGCCGTTGTTGACGACCACGCCGACCAGGATGATCACGCCGATCCAGCCGACGGAATCCATCGTCGTGCCCGTCAGGAACAGCGTCCACAGCGCGCCGGTGACGGCGAACGGGATCGTCCAGAGCACCACGATCGGCAGCGACCAGGACTCGAGCAGGATGCCCATGACGAGGTACACGAGGACGATGCTGAAGATCAGCGCCTTGAAGATCTCGCGCATCTCCTCCTCCTGCTGGAAGATCGCGGTGTCGTCCTCGCCGATCTCGTAGCCGCGCGGCAGGTTCATGGCCTGCAGGGCGGCGATCCCCGCGCGCGTGACGGGGGCGGCCCGCGTGGGGTCGTCGATGCGTCCCGAGAGCGTGATCGTGGCCTGGCCGTTGCGGCGCCGGATCTCCGTCTGTCCGCGCGTGAACTCGATGTTCGCGACGGTCGCGAGCGGGACCGCGGTCTCGCCGTTGAAGATCCGCATCTCGCGCAGCGTGTCGAGGCCGGCGATCTCCTCGCTGTCGTACTCCATGATCAGCGGGACCTCGCGCCCCGGCTCCTGGAAGCGCGGCAGCTGCCAGCCGCGCAGCGCCCAGGAGATGTTGTTGAACGCGACCTCGGGCGTGACGCCCATGCGCTCGGCGAGGTCGGGTTCGAACACGACCTGCACCTGCTCCGGAGCGGCCTCGAGGCCCGTCGTGACGCTGGAGAGGCCCGGGACGGCCTCGAGCACCGGCACGGCTTGCTCGGCCAGCTCGACGAGCTTCTCGTAGCGCGGGCCGCGCAGGCTGAAGGCCACGAGGTTGCGGTTGCGGTCGACGTTCTCGTCGTCGTCGCGCAGCAGCACGCGCTGGCCGGCGCGCGTCGGCAGCTCGTCGCGCAGGCGCTTGCGCAGCGAGTCCATGTCCTCCTGGTTCTGCTGGTTCTCCCAGTAGAGGCTGATGCTGCCGGACTTCTCGTCGAAGCGGCTGCCGATGTGCTCGAAGCCGAGCTCCTCCTGGCGCTCGCCGAACCAGGCCTCGAACTCGGCGAACTGGTCGGAGGCCTCGGACAGCGTGAAGTCGTCCTCGAGGCGGATCTCGAACGTGATGCGGCCGTTGTTCTCGTCGTCGCCGAAGGAGCTCATCTCCATCATGCTGCGCGGCACCGCGCACGAGCCCCAGAACGTGAGGGCCAGGCCGCAGGCCGCCAGCCGGTGCGTCAGCGTCCAGCGCAACAGCGCGGTGTTGCTCGTCACGAGGCCGTGCAGGAGGTCGACGTTCTCGGGTACGAAGCGCGCGGGTCGGGCGGGGCCCGCGGCGGGGCGGCTCTGGAACCAGCGGAAGCCCTGCAGCGCGATCCCGAGCGCCACCAGGCCCGCCACCGCGGCCGTGACCGCGCCCGCGAATCCGGCGCCGGCCTTCGGCAGGCCGAAGCCCGGGAAGGGCTCGGCCAGGCTCTGGGCGGCCATGGCGTCGCGAACGCGCCACGCGACGACGCCCGCGATCCCGAGGGCCAGCGGCCAGCGCAGCGGCGTCAGCACGGCGAGCGCCACGCGGTTCAGGAAGTGCAGGGCGCGCAGGCCGGCGAACGCGAGCGCGCGCAACACGGCGACGACGCGGCCGACGAAGAAGGTGGGCACGGCCAGCACGGCGCCGCAGGCGCGCGCGAGGAGCTCGGCGGCCGGGCGGCGGGGACCGACGATGCGCGCGGCGACGGCGGGCAGGAACACGAGCGCGACGAACAGGCTGAACATCAGGGAGAGGCACAGCGGGAAGCCGAGCTCGCCGAACATGACGCGCATGACCGGGTGCTCGGTCATGAAGATCAGCGGCAGGAACACGATGACGGTGGTCAGCGTCGCCAGCGTCACCGCCAGGCCGACCTCGCGCACGCCGCGCGCGGCCGCCTCGTGCGAGCCCAGGCCCTGGGCGCGCAGGCGCGCGATGTTCTCGATCACGACGACCGAGTTGTCGACCAGCATCCCGATCGCGAGCGTGATCCCCGTCATGGTCAGGATGTTGAACGAGCCGCCGCCGAAGTAGGCCCAGGCGATCGCCATCAGCGCCGAGACGGGGATCGACAGCGCCACGCACAGCGTGAGGCGCACGCGGCGCAGGAAGACCAGCAGCACGATCAGCGCGAACCCGCCGCCCCACAGCGCCGTGGTGCGCAGCTGGCCGAGCGAGCTCTCGATGAACTCGCCCTGGTCGAAGAGGACGAGGAACTCGAACTCCTTGAGCCGGGGATCGGCGCGCAGGTCGTCGAGGGCGAAGTTCAGGCGCGCGCAGGCCTCCACGACGTTGGCCTGGTTGTCGCGCTGCAGGGCGACGTAGTACGAGTAGCGGCCGTCGATGCGGAACAGCCGGTTGCGCACGCTCTTGGCGTCGATGACCTCGCCGACGTCCTTGATCTTGAGGCCACGACCGACCGGGTACTCCTCGATCTCCTCCTTCGTGCGGAAGCGCATGTCGGAGCGCAGCAGCACGCGGCGGCCGCCGTCCTCGACCTCGCCCATCGGCATGGCGAAGTTGTCGGCCGAGAGGCGGCTGATCAGGTCGCCGAGGTCGAGCTGCGCGGCGCGCACGCTGTCCTCGTCGAGCAGGATGCGCACGGAGTCCCCGAGGTTGCCCATGAGCTCGACGTTGCCGATGCCGTCGACGCCCTCGAGCCTGCGCTGGATCACGGTCTCGACGAGGAAGTCGGTGCGCTTGGAATCGCCCGGGTGCAAGAGCGCCATGAACATCACGGGCATCTGCGACTGGCTCCAGGACCAGATCCCGACCTCGTCGACGGTGTCGGGCAGCAGCGGCCGCGCGCGCTCGAGGCGGTCGCGCAGGTCGGCCTTGGCGAGGTCCATGTCCGTGTCGGCCTGGAACTGGACCCACGCGCGGACCTGGTCCTCCGAGGAGCTCGAGCCGATCTCCTCGACGCCCGTCAGCGTGCGCAGCTGCTCCTCCAGCACGCGCGCGATCTGCTCCTCGTTCTCCTGGGCGCTGGCGCCGGGGTTGATCGCGTAGATCGAGAGCTCGGGCTCCTGGATCCCGTCCGGCATCATCTGGATCGGGATGCGCCGGTACGAGATCACGCCGATCACCAGCATCGTCGCGAACAGGACGAACAGCGTCACCGGCCTGCGGATCAGGCCGCGGAAGAACGACGGGTCCTGCTGGGTCATGGTGACGTGTGGCTTCTCGAGGGGCAGCCGGGTCAAGCCGCCGCGGCGGCGCGCTTCCCGTGCGGCGTCAGCTTGGCGACCAGGTAGTAGACGGACGGAATGACGATCAGCGTCAGCACGGTGGACGTCAGCAGGCCGGCGATGACGGCGATCGCCATCGGCGCGCGGATCTCGGCGCCCTGCCCCGCGCCCAGGTGGCCGATCAGCGGAATGCCGGTCAGCCAGCCGGTCAGCGGCAGCAGGCCCAGCACGGTGGTGGCCGTCGTCATCGCGATCGGACGCAGCCGCGTGCGGCCCGCGTCGAGCACGGCCTCGCGCAGCTCGACGCCCGCGCGCCGGCGCTGGTTGATGCGGTCCACGAGCACGATCGCGTTGTTGACGACGATGCCCGCGAGCAGGATCAGGCCGATGAAGACGACGACCGAGAGGGGCAGCCCCGCGAGGTCGAGCAGCAGCACCGCGCCGACCCCTGCCAGCGGGACGCTGAACAGGATCACCAGCGGCTGCACCAGCGACTCGAACTGGCTGGCCATCACCACGTAGACGAGGAAGATCGCGAGCAGGAGCGCGAAGCGCAGGCTGGCGGTGCCCTCCTCGAGCTCGCGCTTCTGCCCACCGAGGGAGACGTCGACGTCCTTCGGCGTGCGCAGGTCGGCGAGGGCCGCCTCGATGCGTGCGTTGACGTTGCCGAGGTCCAGCCCCTCGCTGGCCGCCGTGACGAGCACCGCGCGCTGCCCGCCGATGCGGCGGATCTCCGCCGGGCCCTGGACGAGGTCGATGTAGGCCACCGAGCGCAGCGGCACCGGCGTCTCGGAGGTCGGGTTGATCACGAGCTCGCCCACGTCGGCGATCG
>CAYGPA010000477.1:0-4388 GCA_964351535.1 uncultured Planctomycetaceae bacterium | reverse complement strand
GCCCGAACCCCGGCGACGTCACCAAGTTCCGCGTCGACGGCGGCTTCGTCTACCGGGTCAAGGACTCGATCCTGTTCGACACGGGCTCGGCCGCGGTCCGCGAGGATGCGCGAGCGCTGTTGAGCGACATCGTCACCGACATCGACGCCGCGAGCCACGGGCTGGTCTACGTGCGCGGGCACACCGACAACGTGCCGGTGAAGAAGCCCAAGACGCTCGAGATGTTTCCGCACGGCAACCTGCAGCTCTCGGCCGCGCGCGCGGTCGAGGTCGGCGCCTACTTGATCGGCAAGGGCGGCATGCCGGCCCAGAGCGTGGTCGTCATGGGCTTCGGCCCCAACGACCCGGTGGCTTCGAACGACACCGCCGAGGGTCGCCAGAAGAACCGGCGCGTCGACATCTTCGTCGCGGACGAAGACCAGTAGACGCAGTCGACGGAGACCATGCGCCTCCGCCCCGGCGGGACCGAGCCCCGAGCGCCCGCGGCGCCCACGCCGACGGACCGGGGTCTCGGCCGCGGGGCCGCAACCCCGGTGGTCGAGCGGGGAGTCGACCGAGAGGGTGGAGCGGAGCCGCGCGGCAAGCGCAGGCGCGCGCCGCGGGCGCGGCCGTGGCTCGCGGCGGGTCTGCTCGCGTTCGGCGCCTGCGGCGGCGGCAGCGCCGAGGGATCGCGCGCGCTGCGCGAGCTCGAGGGCCTCGCGCACCTGCCTCCGACGCGCTGCTTCTATCCCGCCGAGCTGCTCGAGCTGCGGACCGACGGCGACCTGCTCGTCGACCGCTTCGAGGTCACCCGCGGCGCGTGGCGGGAGTACCTCGCCGGCGCTCCCGGAGGTGAGCTGGCGGAGGAGGCGCCCGGGTGGGCGGCCGAGACGCTCGACTGGCCCGTGGCCTTCATGTCCTTCGAGGGCGCGCTCGGCTTCGCGAGCTGGCGCGGCATGCGCCTCCCGACGCCCGAGGAGTGGATCCTCGTCGCCGGCGGGCCCCGGGCCTACCGCTTCCCGTGGGGCGACATCCCCCAGACGTCGGTGGCCAACACGCTGGAGCTCGGACTGCGCCGTCCCTCGGCGGTCGGCACCTTCGAGGGAGGCCGCACGCCCCAGGGCTGCTACGACCTGCTCGGCAACGTCTGGGAGTGGACCGACGGTCCGGTGCCCCGCGAGGGCGCGGCCGACCGCCGCGCGGTGTTCGGCGGCTCGTACCTGTCCTGGCGCAAGGCGATCTACGGCGGCTCGACCCTGAAGTTCTTCGCGCGCGCGCTCGACCGGCGCACGCGCGCGCGCGACGTCGGCCTGCGCTGCGTCGTCGACGCGGAGTCGTACCTGCGCGAGCGGGCGCGCGACTGGGGGAGCGGCGACCCCGTGGCGGCCAGGCTGCGCGCCGTCGGTCGGCGCTGGGGACGCTCCGCGCTGCCGATGCTCGAGCGCGTCTCGGCCGAGCCCGGTGCGCATCCCTCGCTGCAGCACCTGGTCGAGGGAGCCCGCCGTTGAGCAAAGGGAACGACGGGACGCGGCCCTGGTCCGAGTTCCGCGCCGCCCTCGAGGCCGCCGGCGTGCGTCCCTCGCGACGCTTCGGTCAGAACTTCCTGATCGACGCCAACCTGGTGCGAGCCATCGCCCGCGACGCCGAGCTGCGCGCCGGCGAGTGGGTGCTCGAGGTCGGCCCGGGCGGGGGGTTCCTGACCCAGCACCTGCTGGCCGCCGGGGCCAGGGTGCTGGCCGTCGAGATCGACGCGCGTCTGGCCGACGTCACGCGCGCGATGGCGGCCGGCTCCTCCGACGCGGGCGAGCGGGCGGGGAGGCTCGAGGTGCTGAACACCGACGTGCTGGCCTCGAAGCACGCGCTCTCGGACGAGGTCCTCGCGCGCCTGCCGCGGGAGGAGCCGTGGCAGCTCGCGGCGAACCTGCCGTACTCCGTGGCCTCGCCGCTGCTGGTCCTCCTGGCGCGTCGGCCGCATCCCCCGCGGGCCATGACCGGCCTCGTCCAGCGCGAGGTCGCGGACCGCATCCTGGCCGGACCGGGCAGCCGCCACCGGGGACCCCTCGGCATCCGCCTGGCGGCGACGCACCGCGCGCGGCTCGTGCGCACGGTCGCGCCGCGGCTCTTCTGGCCTCCGCCGCAGGTGGAGAGCGCCGTGATTCGCCTCGAGCTCTTGCCCGACCGACCCGGCCCGGAGCTCCTCGCGGCGTTCGACGAGCTCGTCGGCGGCCTGTTCCAGCACCGCCGCCAGACCCTCGAGCGTCGCCTGCGCGAATGGACGGGCAAGCCCGACGAGGCTCGGCGCGCGCTCCGGGAGGCGGGCCTGGATCCCCGGGCGCGTCCCGAGTCCCTGGAGACCGCGAAGATCTTCGAGCTGGCGGCCCTGCTGGCCCCCGTCCTTCGAGGGCCGGCCTGAGGGCGGCCCGGGCGGCCGCGGAGCCCCGCAGGGGCGGGCCCGGGGTCGAGGACGCGGGGCGAGCCGCGGAGGCCCTCCGGGACCGGCGAGCCCGTTCGGGATTGGGCTGTTTCGGGTTGAGTTCGGGGGGGGCGTTCGCTAATTAGGCGGGGTTCAGCGAGTCGTTCGTCTTCAGGCGCCCGCCGCACGCGGACTCCCCAGCTCATCGGCACCTTCGGCCCCTCCACGCGGGCCACCCCAGGGAGTCCCCGCCGCGCCCCGAAAATTCGCTCCGCTCGCCCGTTCGCGGACGATCCCGGACCCGCTTCGCCCGCGTCCCTCCTGACTGCGTCCAGACTGACTGCGTCCAGATCGTTGACTGCGTCCAGCTCGCCCGCGTTCCCGCTCTCCTCGCCCTCGCCCCGGGAAGTACCGGACCGCGCCCCGCGGGGCCGCCGGAAGGGGAGTGCGGCGCCTGGAGGCCGGACCCGGAGTAGTCTTTCCCGTGTCCTCTCCCCCGGCACCGGGCGGGAGGGGGTCCTGCTGCGTCCTGACCCGCCTTCCGACACCGTGTCGGGCCGTCACCCCCTCCGCCTCGATCCCCAGCCAACCCAGCCGCGGCACCGGAGAATCTGGAAGTCCTGAACCTCCAGCGCCTCCGCCCCGTCCCATCCCCGTTCTTGCAAGACGAAGCCTTCAAGCGCGCGATCGAGGAGATCAAGGCCCGCCTGCCCATCGAAGAGGTGGTGCGGGAGCGGGTCCCGGGTCTGCGTAGGTCGGGGTCGCTCTGGTCGGCTTGCTGTCCGTTCCACGACGAGAAGACGCCGTCGTTCAAGGTGGATCCCCGGCGGGGGACCTGGCACTGCTTCGGCTCCTGTGGGACCGGCGGAGACCAGATCAGTTTCGTTCAACGCTTCGACAATCTCGAATTCCTCGAGGCGCTGGAGCAGCTCGGCTCCCGGGCCGGCGTCGAGCTGCCGCGCCGCGGCCGCGCCGACGGCGCCGAGCAGCGCCGCTACGACCGCCTCTACGCCACCGTCGCCTGGGCGCGCGACCGCTTCGCGCGCGCGCTCCACGGACCCGAGGGCCGCGTCGCGCTGGACTACCTGCTCGGACGCGGCCTCGCCGCCGAGACCGCGGAGGCCTTCGGGGTCGGGTTCGCGCCCGGCAACGGTCGCACGCTGGTGCAGGCGGCGGCGTCGGGCGGACCGAGCCTCGACGACCTGGTCGAGGTGGGGCTCGTGCGGCGGACCGATACCGGACGGCCCTACGACTTCTTCCGCGGGCGCATGACGATCCCGATCGCCGACGACCGCGGGCGCCCGGTCGGCTTCGGCGCGCGGCGCCTGGAGGACCCTCGCGCGCAGGGCGACACGCGTCCCGGCGCCGACGAACGCGCCGGACCGAAGTACGTGAACACGCCCGAGACGCCGCTCTTCCGCAAGAGCCAGCTCGTCTACGGCCTCGACATGGCCCGCGACCACGTGCGACGCAGCGGACACCTGGTCCTCGTCGAGGGCTACACCGACGTCATGGCCGCCCACCAGGTCGGCCTCCGGACGGTGGCGGCGGTGCTCGGCACGTCGACGACCGAGGAGCACGCGCGCCTGGTCCGCCGCTCGGGTGCGCGTCGCGTGACGCTCGTGTTCGACGGCGACGAGGCCGGCGGGGGGGCCACGCGCAAGGCCCTCGCGGGACTGCTTCCGCTCGAGGTCGATCTCGACGTCGTGCGGCTGCCGGCGGGGTCGGATCCCTGCGACTGGCTCCTGCGCGAGGGGCGCGAGGGCTTCGAACAGCGGCTCGCCGAGCCCATGGACTGGTTCCCGTTCTGCCTGACGGGCCTGGAGGGCTACACGGGCCAGGCGCGCCTGCGCGAGATCGACGCCGTGCTCGAGCTCGTGGGCCGTCTGCCCCAGGCCCTGGCCCGCGAGGAGCGCCTCGCGCAGCTCGCCGACCACCTCGACACACCGGTCGCCGGAGTGCGCGAGGCCTTCGCGGCTCTACACGAACGCCGCGG
>CAYGPA010000476.1:0-4395 GCA_964351535.1 uncultured Planctomycetaceae bacterium | reverse complement strand
ATTTAACTCGCCATGCTGAACACCGAAGACCTGCTGCGGATGATCGACGTCATCCACCGCGACAAGGACATCCCCAAGGAAGTGATCTTCCTGGGGCTGGAAGAAGCGTTGGCGGCCGGCGTGCGCAAGCGCCTGGGTGCGGGCGAGGACCTCGTCGTGACCATCGACCGTTCGGATGGCGCGCTGACGATCGAGGACGACGAGGAAGAGTACGAGATCGAGCTCGCGGAGCTGGGCCGCATCGCCGCCCAGGCCGTGAAGCAGGTCATGATGCAGAAGTTCCGCGAGGCGGAACGCGACGTCCTGTACGACGACTTCGAGGCCCGCGTCGGCCAGCTCGTGAACGGCATCGTGCAACGCTTCGAGGGCGACGAGCTCGTCATCAACCTCGGGCGCGTCGAAGCTTACCTGCCGAAGGAAGAGCGCGTGCGCGGCGAGCAGTTCTCGCCCGGCGACCGCATCCGCAGCATCGTGCTGGAGGTCCGCAAGGACGGCCCGCGCGTGCGCATCGTCGTCAGCCGCGCCCACCCCGACCTCGTGCGTCGCCTGTTCGAGCTCGAGGTGCCCGAGATCGCCGACGGCATCATCGAGATCAAGCGCGTGGTCCGCGAGCCGGGCTACCGCACCAAGATGGCCGTCATCTCGCAGGACCCGAAGATCGACTGCATCGGCGCCTGCGTCGGCGTGCGCGGCTCGCGCATCAAGGCCGTCATCGACGAGCTGCGCGGCGAGCGCATCGACATCATCCGCTGGAGCGACTCGCTCGAGACGCTGATCATGAACGGGCTCAAGCCGGCCGTGATCCACATCGACAACATCTTCCCCGACGTCGACGCCCACTCCGCGGTGGTGCTCGTGGACGAGGACCAGCAGTCGCTGGCGATCGGGAAGAAGGGACAGAACGTCCGACTGGCCAGTCGCCTCTGCGGCTGGGACATCGACATCAAGACGCGCGCCGAGTTCGAGGCCGACTCTCTGGACGGCGGCGAGATGGAGTTCGACGAAGAGGGCAACCCGATCGTCGTGGAGTCGGCCGAGGAATCCACCGCTTCGAGTGCGGATTCCGGAGCCTTCGGCGAGGCCCCGACGCAGGATGCGTCGGTCGAACCGGGCCGGACGGCGCCGGTCGAAGCCTCGTCGGAGTCCGTGGCACAGCCCGCGGACTCGCAGGCCGCCGAGGAAGCCCGCAACGAAGCCTGATCGCGGCGCCCGCAGCCTCCAGCGGAGGCAAGGGGCGAAGCCGCCACTACCGAGACGCAACGAGGGATCTGGGAGACACGTGAGTCCGAAGAAACGCGTATACGAGCTGGCCAAGGAATACGGATTGTCCGGCCAAGAGCTCGCGACGAAGCTCCGTGATCTGGGGTTCTCTCAGATCAAGAGCCACATGGCCGCCATGGACGACTTCCTGCTGCTGCAGGTGCAAGGCGTCCTCGAGGCCCACGGGATCATCTCCGAATCGCAAGGTGCGGGCGGAGCCCAGTCGGGTGACGGTCTCGTCGTCCGGCGCAAGAAGAAGAAGAAGCCCGCGGCCGAGGAAGCCCCCGCCGAGGAGCGCCCCGAGCCCGCCGCCGAGCCGGAGCCCGCCCCGACGGCGGCCCAGCCCGAAGAGGAGCCCGCGGACGAGCCCGTCCGCGAGCCGGTCGTCGCCGAGGTCCCCACCCCGGTCGAGCCCGCGCCCGCCGAGGCTCCGGCCGCTCGGGCGGGAACCGCCGCCGACGAAGCCCCCCCCGCCCCCGTGGAGTCGCCCGCCCCCGCGCCGCGCGAGGCCGAGGCTCCGCGCACCGAGACACCCGCCGCCGAGGAGCCGACGCCGGCCGCGGCAGCCCCCGCGTCGCCTCCCGCCGCGGTGCAGCCCGCCGCCGAGAAGGCCGCCGAGGCCCCGGCCGCACCCGAGCCCGCCGCCCCGCGCGCCGAGGGGAAGCCCGCGGCGAGCGCCGAGGCCGAGGCGCCGGCCAAGGCCGCGGCGGAAGCCGCCGCCGATTCCGAGGACCCGGCGGAGGACAAGGACAAGCCGACCCGCAAGGGCCCGGCCGGCAAGGTCGTCGGCTTCGTCGACCTCTCGAAGATCAAGCAGCCGGCGCCGCGCAAGGCCGAGTCGCGCCGCCTGCGCTCGCGCGACGACGAGACGCCGGACGTCAAGCCCACGCTGGGCCACGACCGCAAGCGCGCGTTCATGCGCGGCGACCAGGGCAGCCGCGGGCAGCTCACCGCCGCCCAGCTGCGCGAGAAGGAGGCCGGTCGCTTCCTGCGCCGCCGCGCGATGCAGGGCGGAGACCGCGGCGGACGCGGCGGCCACCGCGGACATCGCAGCTTCGAGCCGGCTTCGTCCCCCCACGCGGGCGGCGAGGTGAAGATCGAGTCCCCGGTCACGATCAAGAAGCTCGCGGAGACGCTCTCCCTCAAGGCCAACGAGGTCCTGAAGAAGGCCATCTCGCAGATCGGCTTCGGCGTCAACATCAACTCGGTGCTCGACGAGGAGTCGGCCGTGCTGCTGGCGTCGGAGTTCTCGGTCGACCTCAAGGTCGCGCACGAGATCGCCGCCGAGGAGGCCCTGATCGACGAGATCGTCCAGGCGCGCTCTTCGGTCGAGCACGAACACCTCGAGCCGCGGCCGCCGATCGTGGCGTTCCTCGGACACGTCGACCACGGCAAGACCACCCTGCTCGACCAGCTGCGCAAGTCGCGCGTCGCCCAGGGCGAGTCCGGCGGCATCACGCAGCACCTCGGTGCCTACCAGGTCGAGTCCTCCAAGGGCCGCCGCGTCACCGTCCTCGACACGCCCGGCCACGAGGCGTTCACGCGCATGCGCGCGCGCGGCGCCGAGGCCGTGGACATCGTCGTGCTGGTCGTGGCCGCCGACGACGGCGTCATGCCGAGCACCGTCGAGGCCATCGCCCACGCTCGCGCGGCCAAGACGCCGATCGTCGTGGCGATCAACAAGTGCGACAAGCCGGAGGCCTCGCCCGACAAGGTCATGAACGAGCTCGCGGGTCGCGACCTGATCCCCGAGGACTGGGGCGGCTCGACCGGCATGGTCCAGATCAGCGCGCTCAAGGGCGACGGGATCGACGCGCTGCTCGACCGCATCCTGCTCGAGAGCGAAGTCCTCGAGCTCAACGCGCACCCCGAGGGCTCCGCGTCCGGCGTCGTGCTCGAGGCCGAGGTCCAGGAGGGCAAGGGCCGCGTGGCGTACCTCCTGATCCAGGACGGCACGCTGAACCAGGGCGACATCATCCTCGCCGGCGAGGGCTACGGCCGCGTGCGTTCGATCCACGACGACCGCAACAAGCTCGTGAAGACCGCCGGGCCCGCGACGCCGGTCGAGGTGTCGGGTCTCTCCGAGCTCCCGGGCGTCGGCGACCACTTCTACGTGGTCGAGAAGCTCGAGCGCGCCAAGGAGGTCGCCGAGGAGCGCGCGTCGAAGAACCGCGCGATGTCCCTGGCCGACCGGCGCATGGTCACGAAGGAGAACCTCCTCCAGGCCGTGGCCGAGCAGTCGAAGAAGACCATCGACATCATCCTCAAGGCCGACGTCCAGGGCTCGCTGGAAGCGCTCAAGTCGCAGGTCGAGACCCTCATCCACGACGAAGTCGACACGCGCCTGGTGCACTCCGCCCTGGGTGCGGTCACCGAGAGCGACGTCGACCTCGCGACCACCTCGGGCGCGATGATCCTCGCGTTCCACACCAGTGCCAACGACAAGGCCCGCCAGGCCGCCGATCGCGCGGGCGTCGAGATCCGTCAGTACGAGGTGATCTACGAGATGCTCGACGACCTGAAGGCCATCATGGAGGGCTCGCTGGCCCCCGAGATGACCGAAGAGGTCACGGCACACGTCGAGGTGCGCCGCGTGTTCAAGTCCTCGCGCCTCGGCAACATCGCCGGCTGCATGGTGCTGGACGGGACCGTGTCCCGCTCCCACAGCGTCCGCGTGCTGCGCGACGGCAAGGTCGTCCACACCGGGCCGATCGGCTCGATTCGCCGCGAGTCCGACGACGCCAAGGAGGTCCGCGAGGGCTTCGAGTGCGGCATCGTGTTGCGCGATTTCGACGGCTACAAAGAGGGCGACGTGATCGAGGCCTTCAAGATGGTCGCGGTCAAGCGCCTGCTGAAGATCTAGCCTTCGCCTCCCCTTTCCGGATGGCCAACCCCAGAACGCTCGCGCGGATCGCCGCGCGCATCAAGGAGCGGGTCGCCTACGCCCTCGAGTTCGAGGTCGCGGACCCCCGCTCGGGGTTCGTGACCATCACGGAGGTGGAGGTGACGCGCGACCTCTCGATCGCCCGGATCGCCTACTCGGTCCTCGGGACGCCCGCCGACCGCGTGAAGGTCGCGCACATGCTCGAGGGCGCGCGCGGCTTCCTGCAGAGCAAGATCGCCCGCGTCCTGAAG
>CAYGPA010000475.1:0-4396 GCA_964351535.1 uncultured Planctomycetaceae bacterium | reverse complement strand
GAGGACGAGGTCCAGGAGCAGCGCCGTCGCGAGGACCGCGACGATCGTTCGCAGGCTGAGCTTGCCGGGACTGAGGGCCATCGGGGGCGGCAGTCTAGTGGGGTGCGTCCGAGGTTCGCAGCCCGGGTCTCGCGGCATTTCGTTCGCGGCGATCCGCGAGCTCGAGCCCGGGGGCCCGGGCTCCGTCCATCTCGCGGCCGCGATCGTCGCCTTCGAAGCACGAGCCTCCGCCGGGGCTCCTCAGGCGCGGGAGTGACGGCTACACTGCTGCGCCCCCGGGACTCTCCGCGCGGCGCGCACCCCCCCTCTCTCCCGAACAAGACCATGTCCAAGTTCAAGATCGCGAGGATGCCCGCACGGGTCGGCCGGGACTCGCGGCGGGTCGGCGGCGAGGACACGACCGTGGCGAACGCTCGCGAGGCGGCGCGCAAGCTCTCGTGAGTACCCTCCAGGAGCCCGGCGTCGCCGTCCTGCAGTCCCCCGAGGCGGTCCTGACCGCGCTCGTGGGCATCGCGGCCTTCTGGTTCCTGCTGGAGCAGAAGTCGCGCTGGAAGCTCTTCGGGTTCTTCCCGCCGCTGATCTTCATCTACGCCACGCCGGTCGTCCTGAGCAACCTGCCGATCCTGGGGCTCGGGGACCGGCCGGTGCTGCCGGGGTCCTCGGCCGTCTACGACGTGCTGAAGAGCTTCGGCCTGCCGTTCTTCATCGCGTTGATGCTGATCGGCATCGACATCGGCGCCGCGGTGCGCGTCATGGGGCGCGGGGTGATCGTGATGCTCCTCGGTAGCGTCGGGATCGTCGTGGGGGGCGTCGTGTCCTACGCGATCGTCCATCCCTGGCTGGCGGAGGATGCCTGGAAGGGATTCGGCGCGCTGGCCGGCAGCTGGATCGGCGGCACCGGGAACATGGGGGCCGTCGCGGGCGCGCTCGACGCCGAGGGCAGCCCGCAGCTCGGGCTGGCCGTCCTGGCCGACAACGTCGTCTACGTCGTCTGGCTGCCGATCCTGCTCGGGTCCAAGGCCTTCGCGGACCGCTTCAACGCCTGGGCCAAGGTGCCCGCGGACCGGCTGGATCGCATGGAGGCCGCCGCCGCGCTCGAGAAGCGCGAGGAGCGCGTCCCCGCGATGCGCGACTTCCTCTACCTCGGCGTGATCGCTGCCGCGGTCACGTGGGTCGGGTCGCTGCTCGCGGACCGCATGCCCGTGGTCGATCCCGTGCTGTCCGCGGGAACGTGGAAGGTCCTCTGGATCACGACGCTGTCGATCGGGCTCTCCTTCACGCCCGCCAAGACTCTGCCGGGGACGCAGGCGCTCGCGATGGCGATCGTCTACGTGTTCGTGGCCGGCATGGGGGCGCGCGCGAACCTCGACGGCCTCGCCGATGCCCCGGCCTTCCTGGCGGGGGCCTTCATCTGGATCGCGATCCACGGAGCCTTCACGCTGCTCGGGGCCCGGCTCTTGCGCATCGACGTGCACAGCGCCGCCATCGCCTCGGCTGCGAACGTCGGGGGAGCGGCCTCGGCTCCGGTCGTCGCCGCCGCGCATCGAGAGAGCCTGGTGCCCGTGTCGATCCTGATGGCGTTGATCGGCTACGCCGGCGGCACGTACCTCGCGATCCTCACGGCCGAGCTCTGCCAGCGCATCAGCGGCTGAGCCCGCGCGGGAAATTTCTTCCGGCCGCAAGGGCGACGGCGCGCACGGCCACCGATAGATGGCGGTCGGCGCGCAAGACCTCCGTCAGTTCTCGTCGGCGACTTGCCGAACGCAGAATCGATTGTATTTTTCCGCGCCTTTCGGTGCCCCGGGTGCCGAAGAGAGTGTCGCTTCGCTGGTGTGCGGAGCGCAAATCGGCTGGGGAGCCGAGAAGGTGAGGAACATGGGGACGGAGCGCGCACGACGTCGCTCGCGGGCGGGATTCACGATGATCGAACTGATGTTCGCCATCGGGGTGTTCATGGTCGCGATCGTCGCCGCCTATTCATCGCAGGTGACCTCGGCCGGACTGGTGAAGACCAGCCGTGAGACCAAGGTGGCCGTAGCGGAGCTTCGCACGGCGATGGAGGACCTCCTCGGGCAACCCTTCAACGACCTGCAGGTCGACTTCCCGGACGGCCAGACGATTCCGGCCTACGACGACCGCGTCATGAACGGCGAGCGCATCCGCGTCGCCTATCCCGTGCCGGGCGCCGACCCGCTCGAGATCCAGCTGATCCTGTCCTGGAACGACTACCGCGGGCGGCCGCGCACGATGTCCCTGACCTCGATGAGGACGCGATGAGACAACGGCAACGGAACGGCCGGACCGGAGCGCGGGCGCGGGAAGGCTACACGCTGATCGAGATGATCTTCGCGACGTCGATCCTGCTCGTGCTCGCGGGAATGCTGCTGCAGTCCCTGCTGGGCCTGCGCCACGCGACCGCCTCGGGCGGGGCCGGTGCGCGCGTTCAGGACCGCGGCCAGCGCGCGATGGAGCGCATCATCGAGGATCTGCGCATCTCCGGCTTCATCGATCAGGCGGGCGCGCTGCCCGACTATCCGTACCTGTTCGTGGACGGCAACGCGGACCCGCGCTTCATGGTGCACCGTCACCTGGCCGCGGCGAAGCAGGCGCAGCAGAGCGAGTACGACTTCGGGGCGAACACGGAGATCGTCTTCCGCCTCCCCGACGACGCGGACGGAGACGGCGTCCCCGACGTGGACGCCAACGGCCAACTGGTGTGGGACCCGCGCGAGTTCAGCTACGTCGTGGTCACGAACGCGAACGGCCAGAACGAGCTGCAGCGACGCATCGACGGAGGGACGCCGGAGATCGTCACGCGCAACATCGAGCGGATCGTCTTCTCGGACCGTGTGACCTCGGGGTTCGTCCCCCTGGGGTCGATCGGGGTGCAGATCTTCTTCCGCGAACCGGACGACGACGGAGTGGTTCACCGCTTTTCACTGCAGGCGGTCGTCCGCCTGCGGAACAGCGAATCCTTGGTGGGGTGAGGACATGAAACAGCACGCAAGAACGACGAATCGACGCAGCGGCATCGCGCTGCTCTACGCGGCCTTCGGAGCCTTCGTGGCGGCAGGCATGGTGTCGGTTCTCCTGACACTCTCGATGTCTTCCAGCCGCATGGCGGACGTCTCGGCGAGCAGCTCGCAGGCCGCCTACATCGCGGAGGGGGCCGTCGAGGCGGCAAAGAAGGAGATCCAGACCGCCGTGGCCAACTTCCAGCCGGTACCGGCCGGGGGGTCCGTGGTGATCGACGGCACGCAGGTCGACTACACGATCCTGCCGACCGGCTTCCAGGCGGTCACGACGGACTCGTCGGGCCTGCAGCGGACGGTCGCGGGCTACCGGGTGACGGCGATCGCTCGCGTGGACGGCTATCAGGCTCCGGCCAACCGGCTCATCAACATCTCGTCGGTGCCGCTCTTCCAGTTCGCGGTGTTCTACTCGAACGACCTGGAGGTCAATCCGGGGCCGGACATGACCCTCGGCGGGCGCGTGCACTCGAACGGCAACATCCACCTCGGCTCGAACAGTCAGCTGACGGTGGACACGAACTACCTGCGGGCCGTCGGAGACATCTACCGACATCGCAAGGACGATCCCACGGACTCGTCGGGTCGCGTGCGGATCCGCGAGTGGGTCGCCGATCCGTTCAACCTGTCGGAGCCGGTCGTCTTCCGGGACATGAAGAACAAGGCGCAGCTCGACGCGCTCGGAGTTCCGAACGTCAGCGGTTACGACAGCAACTTCACGACGGACTACGACGCGGACGGGGACGGCAACTTCTACGGACCCGACGACTACCTGGCCTGGGACCTCGGGGCACTCGAGTACTGGGACGAGCCCGACGCTTACGCGGGCGGCGTGGGCCATACCGTGCTGACCAGCGATCACGGCATGAGCGAGGCCGTGACGCCCAGCATCGGGTCGGTGGCGATGTACGACAGCGTGCCGGGCGGCTCGGGCGGCGACTACGTCTGGGACGCGGGCAACCAGCGCTACGTGCCGGCGATCGTTCCGGGCACCGGGACGCACGACAAGGGCTACTACCACGAGAGCGCGGACCTCTCGATCATCACGCACGACGACGGGTCGATCGAGGCGTACGACTCGGCGGGCAACTCCGTGTCGCTGCCGGCCGGCGCGGTGACGGTGAAGTCGATGTTCGACGCCCGCCAGGGCGGCGACGTGCAGATCACCGAGATCGACATGTCGGTGCTCAACGGCTCGCCCTCCTTCCCGGCGAACGGCCTGCTCTACACGGGGTCGTACGGCGCGGGGAGCGGCGTCGACGCGCACGGCGTCCGGCTGGTCAACGGCTCGGAGCTGGCCAGCGCGCTGAGCGTGGTGACCGAGAACTCGCTCTACGTCCAGGGCGACTACAACACGGTCAACAAGA
>CAYGPA010000474.1:0-4400 GCA_964351535.1 uncultured Planctomycetaceae bacterium | reverse complement strand
GATCTCGCGCAGGAGCGCCTTGAGCCGGTCCTCGAACTCGCCGCGGTACTTGGTGCCCGCCACGAGCTGGCCCATGTCGAGGGCCATGACGCGCTTGCCGCGCAGGCCCTCGGGCACGTCGCCGGCCACGATCCGCAGGGCGAGGCCCTCGGCGATCGCGGTCTTGCCCACGCCGGGCTCGCCGATCAGCACGGGGTTGTTCTTGCGCCGGCGCGACAGCACCTGCATCACGCGGCGGATCTCGGCGTCGCGGCCGATGACCGGGTCGAGCTTGCCGGCCTTCGCGTCGGCCGTCAGGTCGCGGGCGTACTTCTCGAGGGCCTCGAAGGTCGCCTCGGGATCGGGCGTCGTCACGCGCTGCGAGCCGCGCACCTCGGTCAACGCGGCCTCGACGCGCTCCGGGCTGACCTTGCGCGCCGCGAAGAGCCCCTGGACCGCGGGGCCGCCGGCGCGGGTCAGTCCCAGGAGCAGGTGCTCGGTGGACACGAACTCGTCGCCCATGCGATGGGCGTCGGCCTGGGCGGCCTGCACGACCTCGGCCAGGTACCGCGAGGGGGCCGGCGCGGCGCCCTGGGTTCGGGGCAGCTTCTCCAGGCTCCGCGCGAGCTCTGCGGCCAGCACCCGCGGGTCGACCTCCAGCTTCTGCAGGACGGCCGACGTGACGCCCTCCGGCGCTTCGAGGAGGGCCGTGGCCAGGTGCTCGGGCGTCAGCTCGGGGTGCCCGGCGGAGGTCGCCAGGGCCTGGGCGCGGCTGAGGGCTTCGGCGGACTTGGTGGTGTATTGCGGTTGCTGCATGGCTTCTCCTGGGTCGTGGATTCACCTCAGCGCAATCGCCATGCCGGGCTCGAGGGCCCCTTCCCGGCACCTCCAAGGGGGTTTTCTTGACCTCGGCCTGCCAAAAGGGCGCCAGGCTGCCATTGTGGCGCCAGGGTCCGCCGACCCTACCGGCCCCGTCGCGACCCGGTCGCGGTCGGCGCGGGATCCGTGTGACCCCGGCGCCCGGACGAAGGCGGGCCGGCGTCGGCTTCGTGCCAACGCCGGCCCGCCTCGGGCGCGCGCCGGATCGTCAGGCCAGGACGCCGCGGTCCTGGTAGACGTACGTCGGCGTGTCGGGGAAGAGGTCGGTCGCCGTGCCCGGGAAGCCCAGGAACTTGAACGCGATCTCCGTCATGACGTCCCGCACGTCGATGGCCACCTTCAGGTCGAGCCCGTCCTCGAGCTGTCCAGGCGCGAGCCCCGGCCAGCCCGTGGCGATCACGCGGCCCGTCCCCGTCGAGGGATTCGGGTTCAGGATGCCCGGGTAGTTCGAGAGCGCCATCGCCACGCCGCCCCGTCCGTGGTCCGTGCCGCCGCTGCCGTTCTCCTGCAGGCGCCGACCGAACTCGGTGATGACCAGCACGACGACGGGGCGCTGACCGGCCATGTCGTCGAGGAAGGCGTTCAGCGTCTCCGCGAGGTTCGTCATCAGGTTGAACATCTTCCCGTCGTGAACCCCCTGGTCATCGTGGGAATCCCAGCGCTGGCCGTCGATGTTGTCGTAGTTGACGGCACACATCTCGAGCATGGGCAGGGCCTTGGCCATCGCGGCGACCTGACGGAACTCGTTGCCGAGCTTCGAGTCGGGATAGCCCGGCGAGCAGTTGACCGGAGGCATGGCATTGCAGTCGGGCAGGGTCACCTGAGCGAGCTCCGCGATCGCGGCGACGTCGGTATCGAAGGTCGTCAAGAGCGGATCGGTTCCGCCGTGGAAGCTCGCGTACAGGTTCGCCAGCGTCGACTGGACCGTCAGCGGGCCGTTCCAGTTCGGGTTCTCGGGGAACGCGAAGCTGCCGGGGTCGACGGCCGAGGTCATCTTCTCGCCGCCGTCGAACGAGTCGAGCGGGTTCGGCGAGAAGCTGTAGGCGCGCAGCGGACCCGTGTGCGGTCCCTTCGTCAGGTCGAGGTAGCGACCGAGCCATCCCGTGCTCTGATCCGCGACGCCCACGACGCCCTGCTCCATCTTGAGCTGCTGCTCGAAGTGCGAACGCGTGGGGTCCAGCGACCCGCACGCGTGCACGAACGAGAGCTGGCCGGCGTTGTACTTCGGCATCAACGCCTGCATGGCCTGCGGGGTGCCGAACGCGGGCTGTCCTCCGCCGGCGTTCGAGAGGTGGATCGCGCGCATCGACGGAGAGCTGGGCGGAGGCAAGTAGCACGCCGTGGCCGGAATCGGGTTGATCAGCGGCGGATAGACCCGCGTCGTGTCGCGCGCCTGGCAGTAGTTCATGTCCGCGTAGGGGCAGACGAGCGTCAGCCCGTCCGCGCCGCCGCGCAGGTAGAGCTGCACGAGGAAGGGCAGCCCGCCGCCCTGAGCAGCACGGCCTCGCTTCGGCATCAGCGCGGCACCGGCCACCGCGCCGGCGGCGGCCGTCTTCAGGAGCCCGGCGCCGCCGAGCAGTCGGCGCCTGGACAGCGCCGGCGCACCGTCGGAGTTCGAGCGTCGGCTCTCCTCGCGGGGACCCGAGTTCCGCGTTCCGTTGTCGTTCTTCTTCATGGTCGTTTGTCCGCGGGTCAATAGAGGTATTGGAAGCTGGGGGAGGAGAACGCCACGATCAGAGCCTCGCGGCGGGAGTCGATGGTGATCTGAGGGTGCACCGCGGTGACGTACTGCTGCAGCGCGGCGACCTCGGCGTGGGGCAGAATCCCGCCCATCAGCGTCTGGTTGACGTGGTCGACGTAGGACGTGGAGGGGATGCCGTTGAAGATCGTGTCGAGCTTGGCGTCGGTGACGTCCAGGCCGGAGTCGGTCGGGTCGCTGATCGCCGCGCGAATGAAGTTCTCGCGGCCGAGCAGCGAACCTTGCCAGTCCTTGTTCTCCGCCGGATAGCCGTTCGGCGCCGCGCGGTACCCGGGCGCCTGGCCCATCTGGTAGAGCTTGACGATCCAGTTGCCGTTGATGTCCTGGCCCGCGGCTCCGGGTTCGAAGTCCGGGCGCAGCGCGCGCATCAGGGACAGCACGAGGTTCATGGGGCGGCGCATCTTCAAGTAGGGCCGCGGTCGGAGCTCGGTGATCTTGTCCTCGCGGAAGAGCTCCTTCAGCGTCCGCTTGATGTTGCCGCCCGTGTTGAAGAACTCGGTCGCGGTGCGGACCCAGGCGTTGAAGAACTGGCCGCTGAAGTCGTCGCCGATGAACCACTGGATCATGCGCGCCGTGACGTGCAGGGCCGTGTGGCCGGAGGAGAGTACGGCCACGGGGTGGTTCACGTTCTTCGAGAGGTGCGTGAGGAAGAGTTCCCCGTCCGCCTCCGTGCCCGTGGTGTCCGGATAGTCCACGCCCAGGATGCGCTTGGTCCCTGACGTGTCGTGGTTGCTGGGGATGAAGAGGAACTTGCCGAAGTTCGGGTTCTTCGTGGGCGGGTTGCCCGGAGCGCCGGGGCAGAAGGATCCCGTGCCCGGGTTCAAGTCGATGCCCCAGCCCGTCAGCAGCCGCGCGGTCTCCTCCACGTCGGTCTGCGTGAAGATCTCTCCCGGGGCCGGAGGGTTCTGCGGATCGTGGTCCGGCAGACCCAGGGAGTTCTTCAGGCCGACGGTGTAGAGCTCGAGCAGCTCGCGCGCGTAGTTCTCGTCGGGCTGCAGCTTCGTGTTCTTGTACAGGTTGAGGTACCAGAGCATGGAGCCGCTCTTCGCGCTGGCGGTCAGCAGCTGCTCGTACGTCCCGAGCGCGTTGGCCAGCAGCGCGTCCCGGAAGGACGGCAGCCACAGGAAGTGCGCCTGGGGCTGTCCCAGGAACGTCGTCAGCATGTGGTCCTGCCAGAACTCCGCCATGACCCACTGGAGCTGGCGCGTGGAGAAGTGGGACTTGGTCAGGACCGTCTGCGCGCTGAGCCCGATGATCGTGTTGGCCTTGGGGAGGAACGGGGGCGCGCAAGGGCTCCCGTAGTAGTCCGGATCCCAGAAGATGTCCGCGGGGTCTTGCCCGTAGAGCTTGTCCTGCTGCGGACTGATGGCCGCGATCTGCGCGTCGCCGTCGTCGTGGTACGGGTCGCCAGGATCGAGCTGCAGCTCGAGAAAGGGCGTGTAGCCGCCGACCAGGTCGTACTTGGACGAGGACTCCTCGTCGCGCCCGAACTGGATGCGGTCCAGCAGGAACGTCTTGTGGTCGAAGCTCCCGCCCGACTGGGCGCGCAGCGGAGCGCTGCCGCTCATCCAGGCGGCGGCCGCGGTCGCGGCGCCTCCCTTCAGCACCGTGCGTCTGTTGATCGACCGGCGCTCGGCGATCTCCCGGGCGAGCTGCTCGATGTCCTTCGCTTGCATGGACGTCTCCTTTTTGGGTCGGGGAGCGCGACGCGAGATCGACCGCGCTCTCCCCCCGGTGGGGACGCCCTTTGCCGCTCCCCGGGCCGCGAGGGTTTCAGGAATCC
>CAYGPA010000473.1:0-4424 GCA_964351535.1 uncultured Planctomycetaceae bacterium | reverse complement strand
GACCACTTCGAGCGCCTGGTCGCGCCGCGCGCGCGGACGCGGCGCAGCGTGGTCATCATGGGCGGCGGCGGCGTGGGCCTGCAGACGGCCAAGGGCCTCGAGCGGCTGCCGCACGTGTCCCTGCGGATCATCGAGAACTCCGCGGACAAGGCCAAGGAGCTCGCCGACGAGATCTCGAGCCAGGTCATGGTCCTCGTCGGCGATGCGACCGACCTCGACCTGCTGCTGGAGGAGCGCATCGGCGAGGCCGACATCTTCATCGCGACGAGCGCCGACGACGAGCGCAACATGGTCGCCTGCCAGCTCGCGCGCTCGCTAGGCGTCGAGCGGACCATCGCGCTCGTGAACAAGGGCTCGTACCGGCAGATCTACGACCTGCTCGGCATCGACCAGGCGATCTCGCCGCGCATCCTGTGCGCCAACCAGATCCTGCGCTTCGTGCGCGCCGGCTCGCCGGCCTCGATCGCGATCGTGGGCGACGGCAAGGCCGAGGTCCTCGAGCTGGAGGCCCGCCACCGCAAGAAGCCCAAGCGCGTCAAGTCGCTGGGTCTGCCCAGGGGCGCCGTCATCGGCGCGATCGTGCGCGGCGAGGAGATCCTCGTGCCCGACGGCGAGACGCTGGTGGAGGGCGGCGATCACGTCATCATCCTGAGCCTGCCCGAGCACATCGAGCAGGTGGAGCAGGTCTTCCTGCGTCTGGGAGACGCGGAGTCCGACTGAGCCGAGCAGGCCGTTGAAGCAGTCATCCGGCACCATGAAGACATCCTCCACCTCAGTGCGGCGCCCGAAAGCCTCGCCGAATCCACGGATTCGCCTACGTTTCCAGGCACCGCACCGAAGCGGATGCTGCCTCCCTGGCATCCGGTGCACTTCTTCAACGGCCCGCTAGTCCGCTCGGAACCACCATGAACCTGCGCGCAGTCGGATGGCTCCTGGGCTGCGTGTGCCTCCTGCTGGCGGCTTTCCTGCTCGTGCCCGCGGGTCTCGGCCTCTTCTTCGAGGAGCGCAAGGCGGCGGTCGCCTGCGCGCTGACGTCGCTCTTCGCCGCGGCCATGGGCGGCCTGCTGGTCTGGTGGAACCGCGGCTCGATCACGACCGAGGAGGGGCACCTCGACTACTTCCGGCGCGAGGGGCTCGCGGTCGTGGGGGTCAGCTGGCTCCTCGCGGCGGCCATCGGCGCGATGCCGTTCGCGCTCTCGGGCGTGATCCCCTCGCCGGTGGATGCGCTGTTCGAGTCGGCCTCGGGCTTCACGACGACCGGCTCGACCGTCCTGGACGCCGCGAGCATCGACGCGATGCCGAAGACCATCGCGTTCTGGCGCTCGTTCACGCACTGGCTGGGCGGGATCGGCATCGTGCTGGTGTTCGTTTTGCTGTTCCCGACCGGCGGGCGCAGCCTGTTCCGGTCCGAGGTGCCCGGCATCGCGCGCGAGGCCTCCCACCAGCGCGTGCGCGACAGCGCGATGGCGCTGGTGCGCGTCTACGTGGGCCTCAGCGTCCTCCAGTTCGTGCTGCTGATGCTGGCGGGGCTCGACTGGTTCGACGCCTCGATCCACACCTTCGGGACGATCGCGACCGGCGGCTTCTCCAACCACTCGGCCAGCGTCGCCTACTTCAACTCGTGGCTGGTCGAGGCGATCATCATCGCGTTCATGTTCGCCGCGGGCCTGAACTTCGCGCTGTACGACACGGCGATCCGCCTGGGACCCCGCCGGGGTCTGAAGATCGCCTTCGGCTCCGCGGAAGTGCGCGTCTACGTCCTGATGACGGTGCTGGCGACCGTGATCTTCTCGTCGGTGCTCTGGTTCTGGGGCGGGAGCAACGGCGACCCGACCAGCAGCTTGCCCGACTATCGCAGCATGGGCCTGGCCCTGCGTGACAGCTCGTTCCTCACCGTGTCGATCCAGACCAGCACGGGATACGGCAGCGCGGACTTCGACCGCTGGCCGGAGGTCGGGCGCGTCGGGCTCATGTTCCTGGCCTTCGTCGGCGCCTGCGCGGGCTCGACGGGAGGCGGGCTCAAGGTCGTTCGCTTCCTGATCGTCGCGAAGGCCGCGCTGCGCGGCATCCGGCGCTTCGCGCGGCCGCGCGCGATCCACTCCGTGCGCATCGACGGCGACTCGCTCGACGAGGGCGTCGTCGCCTCGGTCACGGGTTACTTCGGCCTGTGGACCCTGATCGCGGTGCTCGGCACGGTCGCGCTCGCGGGCATGGGGCTCGAGCCGATCACCGCGTTCACGAGCGTGCTGGCGACCCTCAACAACATCGGTCCGGGTCTGAACGCGGTGGGGCCCGCGATGCACTTCGGCGAACTGCCGGAGCTCGGCAAGCTGCTCCTGACCTTCTTCATGATCCTGGGCCGCCTTGAGTTCTACGCCCTGGTCGTGCTGCTCGTGCCGAGCTTCTGGCGCCGGTAGTCCGTCAGAGCTGCGTCCCGCAGCGGCGGCAGTAGACCGCGTCGGTGTCGTGGCCCCCGGCGCTGCACGCGGGGCACGCCTTCCCGGACACCGACGATCTCGGCCTCGCGGCCTGATGCGTCAGCTGCGCGGTGACGATGCCGGTCGGCACGGCGATGATGCCGTAGCCCAGGATCATGACGCCCGCGGAGATGGTCTGGCCCAGGTTCGTCTGCGGCGAGATGTCTCCGTAGCCGACGGTCGTCATCGTGACGATCGCCCAGTACATGCCGCGCGGGATGCTCGTGAAGCCGTTCTGGGGTCCCTCGACGAGGTACATCAGCGAACCGAACACGATGACGGCCGTGAGCACCGCGAAGACGAAGACCTGGATCTTGCGGCGGCTCTCGACGAGCGCGCGCACGAGCGTCTCCGACTCGGACACGTAGTGCACGAGCTTCAGTACGCGGAACACGCGCAGGATCCGCACGGTGCGGATCACGAGCAGCGCCTGGGCGCCGGGGATCAGCACGCTGGCGTAGGTCGGCACGATCGACAGGACGTCGACGATGCCGAAGAAGCTGCGGGCGTAGTGGCGCGGCCGCGGCACGCACCACAGGCGCAGGACGTACTCGAGGGTGAAGAGGATCGTGAAGGCCCACTCCGCCACGCGCAGGGCCGCGCCGTGACGCTCGCGCACCGCCTGGACGCTCTCGAGCATCACCACCGAGATGGAGAGCAGGATCGCGAGGATCAGGACGACGTCGAACGCCTTGCCGGCCGGCGTGTCCGATCCGAAGATGATCACGTGCACGCGCTGGCGCAGGCTCGCGCGGCCGCCTTTGTCTTCGTGCTGCATGCCCCGACGGTACGTCCTCCGCGGGCGCGTTCCAGAGCCTGCTAGAGGACGTCCTCGCGGTACACCCAGCGCTGCTTGTGCGTCAGCTTGCGGCGGTAGGTGACCAGGCGCCACAGCGACTCGGGCCCGGCGACGGTCAGGTAGTCGACCGCCTTCCCGTCGGCGGTCGTGAGGCGGATGCGGCCGGAGACGAGGCCCAGCAGCCGGCGCGTGCGGTTGGGTCCGCCGATCACCGGCCACGAGCGACGGTCGGGGCCTTCGAAGTAGACACCGGCACCCAGCAGGGTCGGCACGTCGTCGGAGTCCTCGGGGATCTCGAGCAGGATGCCGTCCACGCTCGGGTGGCGCGCGGTCTGAGTGTCGAGCGTCCACTTCTCGAGGTCGTCCTCGCCCCAGTGCCCGGACAGCTCGACCTCCTCGCCGGCCTCCGGGTCGCCGTAGACGATCGTGACCTCGGGCAGCCGGATCTCCGTCTCGACGGTGTAGAGACCGCCGCCGAGGGGCTCGATGACCGACGACTCGATGCTGGGTCCGTCGCCGTACCACGACATGACCTCGACGTCCCCCGTGCGCGCGGTGCGGCCCAGGAACACGACGCCGTAGTCGGTCGACACGCCCTGCTCGAAGCCTCCGCTGGTGCGCACGAGGATCGCCGGATCCATGATCGAGCGGCTGCCCTGACACGAGGCCAGGGCGAGGAGGGCGGCGCCGAGCGAGAGGCCGACGTGGAGACTGCGGGAGCGGGTGGGCTGGACCATGGCAAGTGCGATCTGAACGGGTGGGGGGCCCGGATGCAACCGTGGGGGACGCGGCCGCTGCTGCATCGACCGCGGGGGCTCTCCGGGTCAAGTCGCGCGGCGGCGTCGCCTCCCCCCCGCGCGACCCCCGACCAGGATTTTGTCGGATCGCTGGGCGGGTACGGCCCGCGCGTGCATCCTTGCGGTCGAGGTGGCCCCCAGGCCCCTTCCCGTGGGCGCGGATCGCCCTAGAGACCCCAGCGGAGTTCTGCCATGCGTCCCCTGCACGCCCTCTTCGTGTTCCTCGCGGTCGCCCTGGTCGGCATCGGTGCCTGGTGGCTGGTCGGCAGCGGCGAGCGTCCCGCGCTCGAGACCGCGCCCCCCGTCGCGATGCGCGGCACCGAGACGGCCTCGAACGGAGCGGCCGAGCTC